>JAKQLM010000097.1 GCA_029567145.1 Pseudomonadota bacterium | reverse complement strand
ACGGTGATCACCGCCAGCGCAAAGAAGATCATCGGCAGCGACGACATGCTGTCGAAAACCAGCACCAGCAGGCTGTCCAGCCAGCGCGGCCCGTAGCCTGCCACCAGCCCCAGCATCAGCCCCAGCGCCCCGGCGATGCCGACCGAGGTCATCGAGATGCCCAGGGCCAGCCGCGCGCCCCAGATGATGCGGGACAGAAGATCGCGGCCAAGGTGGTCGGTCCCGGCCCAATGCAGCGCCGATGGGGTCAGGAATTTTTCCTTTACGTTCAGGGCGATGGGGTCATAGGGGGCGACCCACGGCGCGAGGACTGCCATGGCAAGAAAGGTCGCGACCAGCACCAGCCCCGCCAGCCCCATCGGGTCGCGCAAAAGCGCCCGGCCGATGCCGCGCCTGAGCGGTTGTGCGGGATCAGCCACGAAGGACATCGCGCACCCTTGGGTCAAGCCGGGCGATCAGCAGATCGGCGGCGGTGACGATCATCAGGTAGAAGGCGGTCATGAAGAGGACGGTGCCCATGACCACGGGATAGTTGCGCTTTTCCACCGCCGCCGTGATCAGCGTGCCGATGCCGGGGCGCGAGAAGACGCTTTCCACAAAGACCGCGCTGGAGAGGATGGAGCCGAAGCCCACCGCAAGGACGCTGATGGTCGGGACGATGGCGACGCGCAGGGTGTGGCGGAAGACGATGTCACGCTCACGCATCCCGAAGGCGCGGGCGGTGCGGATGTGGGGGGCCTCCATCACCTCGAGCATCGAGGCGCGGATCAGGCGGGCAAGATAGCCGACCCAGCCGATACCGACGGCAAAGGCGGGCAGGATCAGGGCGCGGGCCTGGCTGGGCAGGTCGCCCGCCTCGCCTGCGCCGATGGCGGGCAGCCAGTTCAGCCAGACGGCGAAGATGATCAGCGCATAGATCGCGACGACGAAGGAAGGGACGGAAATGACGCTGACCGACAGGACGGCAAGCAGCCGGTCGATGACGGTATCGCGCCAGACCACGGCGGCACAGCCCAGAAGGATGCCCATCACCAGCGCCCAGCCAAGGGCCACGGTGCCAAGGATCAGGGTGTTGGGGAAGACTTGCAGGATCTGGTCAAGGACGGGCCGTTTGGACCAGACATCGGTGCCAAGGTCGCCTTGCAGGACGTTGCCGAAAAAGAGGGCGATCTGCGTCAGGACCGGCTGGTCAAGGCCCATGCGTTCGCGCAGAGCCTCTTTCAGTTCCGGCGTCGCGCGCGGACCCAGCGCCAGCGAGGCGGGGTCGCCCGGCACAAGGAAGACCATCGCATACATGGCGGTCATCACCACGATCAGGATCAGAAGCGAAAGCCCCAGCCGCCGGATCGCGTAGGCCAGCATCAGCCTTGTCTTTCGTCAGATATGGTCACGCGGTATCCTTTCGTTCCAGTCGCGGGCGAAGACCTCGTCCCCGTTTTCGGTGATGCGCAGGTTCATCTGGATGATGAAATGCGTGGCGTCGCAGGTCAGGGACCCCTCGCTTTCATGGGTGATCACGGCGTCGGGCCGTTCGATGCGGACGGTAAAGCGCGTCTCGCACCGGGCGCTGAGCGGGTCGCCGTCGGTGATGCTGTAGCGCGACAGCCCGGTGCCGCGGTGGGTCTGGTTGATCGCTGGCATCTCGGTTGCATAGGTCCAGCGCGGAAAGTCCACGATGCTTTCGCCGGTCAGAAGGTCGCGGCGGACGGATCGGCGGATGACCGGATCGGCGGGATCGGGGGGAAGGGAGGTGTAGGGGTCGGCCATGGCGGCTTCGGGCGGGTCGAAGGGGCGCAAGGTGCCGTCCTCGGGGCGCGGGGGGCGGACGGGGAGTTCCAGCGCGCTGTCGCCTAGGTGGACGGTCAGGGTGGCCAGTTCGGGCGAGGGCCAGGCGATGGGCCAGTAGACGGTGGATAGAGAGACGGCGATCCGGTGCCCGGCGGGGAAGTGGTGGGCGATGTCGTCAAGATCGACGGTGGCCGTGGTCACCTGGCGGGGGATCAGCTTTTCGGGCCGGTCGTGGCCGGTGCGGTGGCAAAGGTTCAGGTGACCGATGGCGACGCGGGTCGAGGCTCCGTTCGGGGCGACGTCGTTGACGCGGACCGAGACGAGGGCATGGGGCTTGTCGCTGGCAAAAGTCAGGTGCAGTTGCGGCGCCCCGAGGATTTCCAGAGGTTCCGTCAGGGGTTCGGTGACAAAGACGAGGCTGCCACCGTCATCCTCGCGCTGGTCGGTGGGCCAGTCGGCATCCTGACCGTAGCGACCCACTTCGCCAGCGGTCAGGCCGACCCACAGGGGCGAGCAGATCGTCACCGTCCCCGACCACTCGCCGCCCAACTGCCCCCTGGCACCGAGCGCCAGCCTTTGCGGCTGGATGCGTGGCGAGGGCCAGGTCTCCTCGGCCACCCAGCGGCCCTTACGCTCCAGATAGCAGGTCTGCGGCGGGACGTAGTCCTGCATCCAGGCCCGCAGCATCGGTTCCTGCATGATCCCGGTGTCGCGGCCTTTCAGCCAGTGGTCGCACCAGCGCAGCACCTCTTGCAGCCAGCCGATCGCCGGTTCCACCGCCACGTCATGCGGGAAGGAATGCGCCCAGGGGCCGATCAGGCCAAGGCGCGGGCCTTTCAGCCCGGCCAGCAGGCGCGGCACGGCTTCGGAATAGTTGTCGGCCCAGCCAGAGACGGCATAGACCGGGATGGTGATCTTGCTGAAATCCTCGCAGACGCTGCCCTGCCGCCAGTAATCGTCGCGCGACTGGTGGGCCAGCCAGGTCAGGATCCAGGGCGTGTTGGCCTGCATCCGGTCCTGCCACATCTGCCGCCAGCCCTCGCCCACGATGGCGGGATCGGGAGGCAGGTCCTGCGAGGCGAACATGGTCGAGGACCAGTCGAAGTTGTCCTTTGACAGACACCCGCCGACCCAATGGATATCGGTCGCATAGCGGTCGTCGGTGGACCCGACGGTGATGATCGTCTTCAGCGCGGGCGGCTGGCGCGCGGCGATCTGGAGGCCGTTGAACCCGCCCCAGCTGATGCCATACATCGCCACTTTGCCGTCGCACCAGTCCTGCGCGGCTGCCCATGCAATCGCATCGACGCCATCCAGTTGTTCCTGCACCGAGTATTCGTCGTGCAGCAGGCCTTCGCTGTCGCCGGTGCCGCGAATATCCAGCCGCAGGCAGGCATAGCCGTGCCGGGCCAGATAGCGGTGCATTCTTTCGTCGCGCGCCCGCGTCCCGTCGCGTTTGCGGTAGGGCAGGTATTCCAGGATCACCGGCACCTTGCCCGCGCCTTCGGGCCGCCAAAGTCGCCCGGCAAGGCGGGTGCCGTCAGGCAGGGGAACCCAGATGTTCTCCTCTTCGATCAGGGGATAGGGATAGTCGGTGCGGGTATGCATGGGCGTGTCCATCAGTTCATCGGAGCCCCTCCTTCGGCCTTGCGGCGGGTGACATAGGCGGTCAGCGCCTCGTCGATGCCTGGGTCAAGGGGTGGGTCTTCATGCGCGGCCAGCAGGTCCTTCCAGACCGTATTGGCGCGGCTGCGGGCATCGATGCTGCCCTTGGACAGCCATTGCGGATGGTTGTCCCAGTTCGACAGCATCGGAGTATGAAACGCTTTTTCATAGCGCGCCATCGTATGCGCCGTGCCGAAGAAGTGGCCCCCGGCCCCGGCCTCCAGAATGGCATCCAATGCAAGGGCGCCAGGGTCGGTGGCCATGGGTTCGAAATAGGCATCCATCATCTGCAGCATCTCGGCATCCAGGATCAGCTTTTCAAAGCTGGCTGTCAGCCCGCCATGCAGCCAGCCCGCCGCGTGGTTCAGAAGATGCGCCCCGCCGGTCAAGGCACCCCAAAGCGCCATCTGGGATTCGTAGGCGGCTTGCGCGTCCACCTCGTTCGCGGCTGTCACGTTGGAGGACCGGAACGGCACGCCGATGTGCCGGGCAAGCTGGCCCGAGGCCTGGGCGGCCTTGGCGTATTCGGGCGTGCCGAAGGCGGGCGAACCGCTGCGCATGTCGACGTTGCTGGTGAACCCGCCATACATCACCGGCACGCCGGGACGGACGATCTGCGTCAGGACGATGCCCGCCATCGCCTCGGCATGTTGCAGGACAAGCGCGCCCGCCAGCGTGACCGGGGCCATCGCGCCGGCAAGGGTGAAGGGGGTGATCGCGTTGACCTGGCCGTGCGCGGCCATGGCGATCAGGCCTTCTGCCATGGGCACGTCCAGTTGCAGCGGAGAGTTGGTGTTGATGATGCCCAGAAGCGTCGGGCGGGTCTTCAGGCCGTCAGGCGTGGTGCCCAGCATGATCGCGGCCATCTCGATCCCGTCCATGGTGCGGGCATGGCCAAGGGTCTGGGTCTGCCAGCTTTTGTCGCAAAGGCGAATCTGGGCGTGGAAGATGTCGAGATGCCGGGTGTTGGCGGGCAGGTCCATCGGCTCGAACGGGCCGCCGCCTTCCTGATGCAGGACGTTCAGCGCCTGGATCAGGCGCATGTAGTCGCACATCTCGGCAAAGGTGCCGTCGCGGCGGCCCTTGTCGTTGTCCATCACATAGGCCGGGCCGCCAACCGCGCCGTAGATGCAGAAGCCACCCCCGGCTTTCAGGCTGTGGTCGGGATTGCGGGCTTCCAGCGTGAAGGTGGCGGGGACGGTGGCAAGCAGGGCCATGACCAGCGCGGGGTCAAGGCGGACCGTGTCGCCCTGCACATCGGCCCCGGCCTGGGCATAAAGGGCGCGGGCGGGCGGGTGCAGGATCCGCATGCCCTGCCGGGACAGCACGTCCAGCGCGGCGGCGTGGATCGCGGCGACCTGATCGTCGCTGATCACCCTGACCGGGGGCATCTGGCGTTCGACCTGTCCGAACGGGCGTTGCGGCACGCCCCCCAGGGCGCGGTCGGCTTGCCGTCTGCGCCCCTGGACCCGCCCCTCTGAACGCGTCATTCTGCGGCCTCGGGCAGTTGAAAGTCGCGCGGGGCGAAGGGGGCGTCGCGGCGCACCATTGGCTGCGCCACCCCCAGTTCGCGGGCGGTCTTGTGGCCCTGGTAGATCGCGTGGACGATGGCCCCGGGTGCGTTGGCGTCGCCGGTCAGGTGCAGCGCTCCGGGCTTGGTATCTGGCGCCAGCGCTTCGTGAAGGGCGCTGCCCCCCGCCCGGAAGCCGGTGATGACCAGCGACCGCACGGCAAGTCGCTGTTCCTGACCGCTGAAGATCTGGGCCAGCCGCAATTCGTCACCGTCAAAGGCGGTGACCACCTCCAGCGTGCGGAGCGCGATGCCTTTTGCCGCAAAGGACTGGTGGACCAGGGGTTGTTCGTTGGTCATGAAGCCCCAGGCCGCCGCCGCGCCCGCTGTGGTGATGTAGGTGACGGCCAGGCCCTGCCCCGCCAGATGCTCGGCGATGGCGGAGCCGAGGTAGTAGTTGTCAAAGTCGAAGACCGCGACCGGGCCTTCGGGGACGATCCCTGCGGCCAGATCGTCGGGCGTGTAGACGCTGGGGGCGACCAGCGGGCCGGAGGGGAGTTCGTTCGACCCGCACAGATGCGGCAGCCAGCGCGCGCCGGTAGCGATGACCACATGGTCGGCCCCGAACTCGCGCACGTCCTGCGCGGTCAGGTCGCTTTCGGGATACAGCGCGACGTTGGGCAGTTTGCGCAGTTGGCCCACGCGGTAGTCCACCACCCGGTGCCACTGGCCAAGGCCCGGCAGGCGGCTTTCCCAGCGCAGGCGGCCGCCGAAGTCCCTTGCCTTGTCGGCCAACGCCACGTTGTGCCCGCGCCGGGCCAGCGTCAGTGCCGTCTCCAGCCCCGCCGGGCCTGCGCCGACCACCAACACCTGACTGCTGGCATCGCGGCGCACGATCTCCGGGTGCCAGCCGCGCCGCCATTCCTCGCCTGCCGTGGGGTTCTGCGTGCAGCGGACCCAGACGCCGTCGTGCCAAGAGGAGATGCAGAGGTTGCAGCCGATGCATTCGCGGATGTCTTCAGGGCGGCCCTCTTGAATCTTGATCGGCAGATAGGGATCGGCGATCGAAGGCCGCGCGCCGCCGATGAGGTCGAGGACCCCGCGCTTGATCATGCCGACCATGGTGTCGGGGCTGGTGAAGCGGCCCACGCCGACGACGGGCTTGGTTGTCAGCGTCTTCAGGAAGTCGATCACCGGTTCATGGCTGCCTTCCGGCGTATAGCGGCTGGCGGCGCAGTCGGTGGCGGAATAGTCCATCTTGACGTCGAAAAGGTCGGGCGCGTCTTTCAGGTGGCCGATGACCTCATGCGCTTCGGAGGGAGCGGTGTCAGAGGGACGCGCCCGCAGCTCTTGCATCGACATGCGCAGGGCCACGGCACAACGCCCGCCAGTCGCCTCGCGAACGGCGTCGATCAGCTGTTCGACCAGGCGGACCCGGTTGCGAACCGATCCGCCATAGTCATCAGTGCGGTGATTGTAGTCCGACAGCAGGAACTGGTACGGCAGGTAGCCCATGCCGGCATAGACATAAAGGATGTCGAACCCGGCCTGTTCTGCCCGCACCGCCGCCTCGGCGTGCCAGCGGATCAGGTCGCGGATGTCGGCGGCGTCCATCACCCGGGGCCGGGCCGAGGACATGAAGGGCACATGCGTCGCCATCCAGGGCACGCCCGACGGCGACAGGGGCGTGTGGCGGGTAACCCGGTTCACCGCCGCCGCGCCGCCGTGCCAAAGTTCGACCGCCGCAAGGGCGCCGTGGCGATGGACCGCCTCGGTCATCAGGGCGTGGCTGCGGATGTCGGCCTGATCCCACAGGCTGGCGAACGGGAATGGGCTGTCGTCCGACGATGGATGCACCGAGCAGGCCCCGGTGGACACGACGGCCCAGCCACCCATCGCCTTGGTTTCCCGAAACGCGGCGCGGACATGCGGGGCGGCGTTGGTCATGCCGCTGGCGTGGGGCACCTGGAAGAACCGGTTGCGGGCGACCTTGGGCCCGATCCGGACCGGCTGGAACAGCACGTCATGGCGGGGGTCGCGGGGCATCGGATCCTCGGTCGAGTCATTGCTGAACTGTTGTATAGTATCAGCGACCCGACACTTGGCAAGACTTTCGTTGCCCCCGACTGTGGCCCGGTCCCGCGCCGTCGTCAGCCCGCCTGCGCCGCTGCCCAAAGCACGGCATCCCGCAGCACCACCTGCACCGCCCGGTCAAAGGCCGCGACCAGTTGGTCGGTCGCATCGGACGCAACGGCCTGGCTGGCGACGAACCGGCGCGAGGCCAGGATGCGGCGGTCGGATTCCTGGATCAGGGTCAGTTGCAGGGCGATCCGGACCGTGAACACTCCGGGCCGGGCGGCATCGGGTTCGACCTGAAAGGCCTGAATCTCGGTCATCAGGGTATGATCCGGGTTCAGCCCGTTTCCGGTGCGCCCGACCAGGGCAAAGCCGCCAAGGCTTTGGAACGACGCGACCAGCAGGGTCTGCACCAGCGCAGGGGCCGGTTCCGACCAGCGACCGTCCGGCAGATACTGCGCCTGATAGGGCTGGGGCTTGATCAGGATGCGATCGGTGGCCAGCGCCCCGGCCGAGGTGGGCAGCTCGACGATCAGGTGTCGGCGCCCCCCGGCCAAAGGCGCGGCGGCCGTCGCCGCGGTCAGCGTGTAGGCATCAAGGTCGTCGCCCGCTTTGGACAGGGACGAAAGCGCGCCGCATGCGGTCAGAAGCGGCATCGACACAAGCAGGGGGATGATCCAGCGCATGATCCTAGTTCCTGTATTCGGGGGTCTGGGTGCCAAGAAGGAAGCGTCCCGGATCGCGACCAATGCGGTCGACCACCGTGCCGATGGTGCCAAGAACGCCCTGCGCGCGTGTGGCGAGGGCACCGTATTCCTGCAGGTCGGTGCGGGCGAAATCCTTTACCTCGGCCGCCGCCGCGCCGATGTCGGCGACCGTGGTCTTCAGCCCGTCCAGAAGGCCGGGAAGATCGTCCGTGATCACCGCGTCGGCATTGGCAAAGGCCGCCTCGGCTGCCGTCAGTGCGGCGTCGGCGCGGGCCAGCGTCGCTTCGGCCCCGGCGACCAGCGTTTCGGCACGGGTCGCGATGGCGTCGATCCGGGTGGTCGCGCTTTCGACATTCTGCAGGATCGCCGTCAGCGCCTTGCGGTTTTCCGGCGTGGTAAAGGTGCGCACGTCCTGGATCAGGGCAATCGCCTCGTTCAAGAGATCAGGGGCGGCATCCGTCAGCTCTTGCACGACCGACGGCTTGGAGGTGATGACCGGCAGCCCCGAAGGCGGGATCGCGACCAAGGCGCCCGATGCCGGGCTGCCACCTTCCAGGGCCACGAAGGACACCCCGGTCACCCCTTGCGACGACAGCGTGGCGACCGTGTCCTTGCGGACCGGGGTGGCGGCGTTGATCTCGATCCTTACGCGGACCAGCGCGGGGTTCTGCGCATCCAGCGCGATGTCCAGAACCTTTCCCACATCGACGCCGTTGTAACGCACGACACTGTCCTGCCCAAGGCCCGACACGGTGTCGAAGACGATGTCGTATTGCGCATAGGACCGGTTGATCTGGACCTGTGCCAGCCAAAGCAGAAACGCAAGCAAGGCCGCCATCGCCGCCAGCGTGAAGGCCCCGACCAGGACAAAGCGCGCTTTGGTTTCCATCAGGTCGCCCGCTGCGGCTGGGCGGCATGGGCGCGCGGGCCGTGAAAATAGGACCGAACCCAGGGGTCGTCCACCTGCAACAGCTCGTCCATCGTTCCGGTCACAAGCACCTTCTTTCCCGCCAGCACCGCGATGCGGTCACAGGTGGCATGCAAGGTGTCCAGATCGTGGGTCACCAGAAACACGGTCAGGCCCAGGGCCTTTTGCAGCGCGACCAGCAGGGTGTCGAACTCCGAGGCGCTGATCGGGTCCAGCCCGGCGGTCGGCTCGTCCAGAAACAGGATCTGCGGGTCCAGGGCCAGTGCCCGCGCCAGACCGGCGCGTTTGCGCATCCCGCCCGAAAGTTCGGACGGGGAAAGATCGCCCGCCGACGCGGGCAGACCGACCATCGCAATCCGCAGGTCGGCCAGCGCGGCGCGGGTGGCGGGATCGACGTCCAGCTTTTCGCGCATCGGGGCCTCGACATTCTCGCGCACGGTCAGCGACGAAAACAGCGCCCCGTCCTGGAACATCACGCCCCAGCGGTTCTGCACCGCCCCCGGCCCGTCCATCCGGACATCGGACTGCGACGGGGGATCGGTCAGCACCGGCGTGCCAAGCACCGTGATCGTGCCCGCAGAAGGCCGCTGCAGCCCGACGATGCTGCGCAAGAGCACCGACTTGCCGCTGCCCGAGGCGCCGACCACGCCCAGCACCTCGCCCTTGCGCACGTCAAGATCCAGGGCCTGATGCACCACCGTCTTGCCGAAGCGGTTGGTCAGGTTGCGCACGCGGATCGCGGGATCGGGGCGGGAATCGGGGCGGAGATCGGGGGTCATCACACCCCCCAGACGGAAAAGAAGATCGAGGCCAGGGCATCGACAACGATGACCAGAAAGATCGCCACCACCACCGACTGCGAGGTTCGGCTGCCCAGCGATTCCGTGTTGCCCGACACTTGCAGCCCCTGATAGCAACCGACCACGGCGATGATCGTGGCAAAGATCGGGGCCTTGGACAGCCCGACCAGCGCATGATTGACCGACGTGTTTTCGGCCAGTTGCGTGCGAAACATCGCGGGCGAGATGCCAAGGTCGATCCAGGCCATCAGCCCACCGCCGAACAGGCCCGCCAGATTGGCCACAAAGCCCAGCACCGGCAGCAGGATCAGCAGGGCCAAGAGGCGCGGCAGGACCAGAAGCTCGATCGGATCCAGCCCCAGCACGCGCATCGCGTCGATCTCTTGTTGCATCTTCATCGAGCCGATCGAGGCGGTGAAGGCCGAGGCCGACCGACCCGCCACGATGATCGCGGTCAGAAGGATGCCCAACTCGCGCAGCATGGAGATCGAGATCAGGTCCACGACGTAGATCTCTGCGCCGAACTGTTCCAGCTGCGACGCCCCCTGAAACGCCAGCACGATCCCGATCAGGAACCCCATCAGGGCTACAATGGGCACTGCGTTCAGCCCGGCTTGCTGCATGTGATGCGCCAGCGCAGTCAGCCGAAGGCGGGACGGGTGCAGGACCGTTGCGCCCAGCCGGACCAGGACAAGACCGAAGAACCCGATGGTCTGGCCCAGCCCTGCGGCGTAGGTCATCACCGACCGCCCCAGCGTTTCCAGAAGATCCCCGGCCTCGTGGTGCGGCAGGCGGCGGCGGCGGGTGCGGGCGGCGGGCAGCGCGTCGGTCACGGTGGCCAGAAGCAGGGCCTGCGCCTCGGAGACGCCGGTGAGGTCGATCCTGCGGCCCTGCGCAGCGCTGGCCGTCTGGAACGACGCGATAGCCCAAGCCCCCGCCGTGTCCAGGTGGGTGACCGCAGACAGATCAAGACTGCCAACCGGCCCAAGCCGGCCCAGGACCGCCCGGATTTCGGCCAAGGTTGCCAGTGTCACCGGACCGGCAAGCGCGGAGGAACTGCCAGGCGCGGGATTGCCAGGCATGGGGGGCCCCGGGCGTTTGTCGTCAGCTTCCGTGTCGGGCAAGGCCTGCACCCTTCCGCGCCCCGACAGGACCCTGCCCGGCGATCACCCAAAGCTTGACGATGGCGCGGCGCATGCGACTTCCCTCTGGACCTTTGTCCGTCCGACACGGGGTAACGCTGCACAGCGGCATCGGTTCCGGCACCGCACGGGCGCTGCCGGGACCGGGGCCGGGCAGGTCCGCTGAGCGGTTCAGCCCCGGACCTTGCCAGGCGGATGCGCCGCCCGTCGCCAGATCGGTTTTACCAGCTCCAGAAGGCAAAGCACCCCGACCGCGGCCAGGGCGGGGATCGCCAGAAAGATCGGCTGAAGTGCCGCAAAGCCAAAAAGGTCCCGCGCGGGTTGCCAGGTCAGCGTGACGGCCAGCAGCGCGGCAACCACGGGCACGACCACCGCCAGCGCCCGGTTCGGACGCTGCAGCGCCGTCAGGATGGACGACGACAGCGACCGGTCGACAAGGATCAGCGCCACGACACCCGACACCAGGGTCGCAAAGGTAAGCCCCCGCGTCTGATCCGCCGACAGCCCCTGGTCGGGCGCCAGAAGATAGACGGTGGCCGAGACGGCCAGCACCAGCACGCCTTGCAGCAGGCTCCACAGGATCGTCGGGCCAGAGAAAAGCGGCTCGGCCGGTCGACGCGGCGGGCGGTCCATGACGCCCTCCTCGTCCTGCTCGGCCTCGAAGACCAGACTGCAGACCGGATCTATGACCATTTCCAGAAAGGCGATATGGACCGGGCCGAACAACAGGGGCAGGCCGAACAGCAGCGGCATCAGCGCCAGCCCGGCAATCGGGACATGCACCGCCAGAATGAAGCTGATCGCCTTGCACAGGTTGTCGTAGATGCGCCGCCCCAGCCGAATGGTGGTGACGATGGACCCGAAATCATCGTCCAGAAGCACGATGGACGCCGCCTCGCGCGCGACGTCGGTGCCGCGTCGGCCCATCGCCACCCCGATATGCGCGGCTTTGAGCGAGGGCGCATCGTTCACCCCGTCGCCGGTCATCGCCACGACCGTGCCGCCCGCCTTTAGCGCCGTCACGATGCGCAGCTTCTGTTCGGGCATGATCCGGGCGAAGATCGTTACGTCCTGCACGGCCAGGGCAAGGTCGGCGTCCGACATCCGTGCAAGGTCCGCGCCGTCGATCACGCGGTCACCCGACAGCCCGGCTTGAGCCGCAATCGCCCGCGCGGTCGCCGGGTAATCGCCGGTGATCATGATCACCCGGATGCCGGCAGTCTGGCACTGGGCCACCGCGCCGGGGACCGACGCGCGCAACGGGTCGGCAAGACCGACCAGCCCCATAAGGCAAAACGGGAAGTCGCGCTGGCTGGCGGGCAGGGCTTGTCCTGCAAAGGCCGCCTCGGCCACGCCCAGCACCCGCAGCCCCGCCAGCGCCATCTGGTCGACCTGCGCCGTCAGTGCCGCACGGGCGGAAGGATCAAGCCGGCACAGCCTGGCGATGGCCTCGGGCGCACCCTTGGCGGCGACCTGCAGGCCCCCGTCTGCCGCATCCCAGACCTGCGACATCGCCAGAAGGTCGGGCGATAGCGCGTAGCTGTGCACCAGTCTGCGCCCGGCACCGGGCAGCGTCTCGCCCGCCCGCAGGTCGGCCAGCGACAGCGCGTGAAAGGCCTTTTCCATCGGGTCGAACGGATCGGGTGCCGAAGCCATGGTCCCCGCCGCAACCAGTTCGCGAAAGGCGTCGGGCAGCGCCGGGCCAATGGACGCGGCCCGTCCATCGGGCAGGCGCAGTTCGGCAACCGTCATGCGGTTTTCCGTCAGCGTTCCGGTCTTGTCGGTGCACAGGACGCTGGCCGACCCCAGTGTCTCGATTGCCGAGGCGCGACGGGTCAGCACCCGTGCTTTCGAGATCCGCCACGCCCCCATCGCCATGAAGACCGCCAGCACCATCGGGAATTCTTCGGGCAGCATCGCCATGCCGACGGCGATCCCGGCCAGGGTTCCCTCCAGCCAGCCCCCGCGCAGGAATCCGTACAGCAGCACGACCGTCAGGCTGACCGCAGCGCCTAGGGTCGCGAAGACCAGGACCTGCCTGCGGATCTGGCGTTGCAGCTGCGGCGTTTCGATCTCGAGCTGCCCAAGCGTCGTGCCGACGCGCCCGATTTCGCTGTGCGGTCCGGTGGCGGTGACCTCGGCAAGCGCGGTGCCGCGCACGATCAGGCTGCCGGAATAGACCATCGGCTGATCCTCGCCGCCGGGGCGTGCCCCGGGTTCGGCCTTGCCCGCCAGCTTGCGCACGGGCACGGCTTCGCCCGTCAGCAGGGATTCGTCTGCTGCAAGGTCGGTGGCTTGCAGCAGACGGGCGTCCGCAGGCACCCGGTCGCCTTCGGCCAGCACGATCAGATCGCCCCGCACGACCTCGCGCCCGGCGATGCGCTGGCGGCCCCCCTCGCGGATCACCAGCGCGCGCGGGCTGGTCAGGTCACGCAACGCCTCCAGCACCCGTTCGGTCCGGGCTTCCTGCACGACGGTGATGCCGACCGAGAGGCAGGCAAAGACAAGCAGGATCAGCGCCTCCTCGCGGTTGCCAAGCGCCAGGTAGACCATGCCTCCGGCCAGAAGCAGCGCCAGCATCGGCTCGCGCAGGACATCCAGCACGATCCGCAGCGGAGACCGCCGCCGCGTCCGCGGCAGTTCGTTGAAGCCTTCGGCGTCAAGGCGCGCCTGCGCCTCTGACCGGGTGAGGCCGGGGGCATGCAGGACCGGGGCGAGCATTTGTGCGGCGGATCTGCTGGTCACGACGGGCACCTTTGGCGGCGAACCGGGACCTTGCCACATCCGGGGTCCCCCCGTCCTGACCTGGATCAATCCAGCCGCGAGGACCTGGCAACGATCAACGATGGCAAGGATGGCCACCTGCACCGAACAAGATCAGCGCCCTATGAAAGCATCCGAACCCCTGATACAACCCGGGAAATCCGATAATCAAGCGATCATGTCCAACCAGATCATCGTCGTAGACCCGCTGGAGCGGCAGGATATCCTGAAAAGCCTGGCCAGCGAGGTAAGGGTCCGGATTCTTGAGCTTCTGACCCGCCACGGACCGCGCAACGTCAACCAGGTCGCTGACGAGCTGGTGTTGCCGCAGTCCACCGTTTCGTCGAACATCCAGATCCTTGTCGATGCCGGTCTGGTCCAGACCCGCGCCGAAAAGGGGCGCAAGGGCAGCCAGAAGATCTGCTATTCCACGTTCACCGAACTGCTGATCGCGTTCAAGGAACCCTCGCCCGCACAGGTCTCCGGCACGATCGACGTGCAGATGCCGATCGGCCTTTACACCCGCTGCGAGGTCAGCGCCCCCTGTGGCCTGTGTTCAGCCGAGGGTGTGATCGGCCTGCTGGACGTGCCGGACACGTTTCTTGACCCCGACCGGATGCGCGCCGGGCTGCTTTGGTTCACGCGGGGCTTTGTGGAATATCAGTTTCCAAACAACGCCAAACTGGCCGAAACCCCGGTCAAGGCGCTGGAATTGGCGCTGGAGCTTTCGTCCGAGGTTCCTGGGACTTCGAAGGACTGGCCGTCGGACATCACCGTGGCGATCAACGGTGTCGAGATCGACACCTGGACCTCGCCGGGCGATTTTGGCGACAAGCGTGGCAAGCTTACGCCGGACTGGTGGAAGCTGGCCGGTTCGCAGTACGGCGACCTGAAGCGCTGGCAGGTGACGCCCGAGGGCACCTTCCGCGATGGTCACAAGGTCGCGGATTGCGTGCTTGGGGATCTGGAGCTGAACAACCACCGCTCGATCCGGGTGCGGATCGGCGTGAAGGACGATGCGCGCCATCCTGGCGGGCTGAACATCTTCGGGCGCGGCTTTGGCAACCACGACCAGGACATCACCCTGCGGCTGGTGCGAAGCTGACATCGGCCCACGTTTTCGCTTGACCTGAGGGCGTCGCTCGACGAACCATACCGGAAGTTCTGGTATGAACCGGAATCTCGGATTTCATTTTCCGGAGGAGGGGAGAGCGATGAAGGCCACGGTTACGGCGCATGCCGCCTATACGATTGCCGATATCGACAAGCGGCTTTACGGCTCGTTCCTCGAACATCTGGGGCGGGCGGTCTATACCGGCATCTATGAACCCGGCCATCCGACGGCGGACGCCAGCGGCATGCGCGGCGACGTGCTGGACCTTGTGCGCGCGCTGGACACGCCGATCTGCCGCTATCCGGGCGGCAACTTCGTGTCGGCCTACAACTGGGAAGACGGGATCGGGCCAAAAGAAAGCCGCCCGAAGCGGCTGGATCTGGCCTGGCGCACCACGGAAAGCAATCAGGTCGGCATCCACGAATTCGCCGACTGGGCCGAAAAGGCCGGGACCGAGATGATGCTTGCGGTCAACCTTGGGTCACGCGGGCTGGACGAGGCGCGGGCGTTTGTCGAATACGTCAACCACAAGGGCGGGACCCACTGGTCGGACCTGCGGGCGAAGAACGGGCGCAAGGACCCGTGGAACTGCCGGCTGTGGTGCCTGGGCAACGAGATGGACGGGCCCTGGCAGGTCGGCCACAAGTCGGCGGGCGAATATGGTCATCTGGCGAACGAAACGGCCAAGGCCCTGCGCGGACTGGACCCGACGCTTGAGCTGGTGGTCTGCGGGTCCAGCCATTCCAACATGCCGACCTATCCGCAATGGGAGGCGACGGTGCTGGAGGAGACCTACGACCAGGTCGACCACATCAGCCTGCACATGTATTTCGAGAACTACGAGAAGAACTCGAACGAATTCCTTGCCTTGCCGATGAAGCTGGATCGTTACATCGGCACGATCGCCGGGGTGATCGACTATGTAAAGGCGAAAAAGCGGTCGAAGCGGGATGTCAGGATCAGTTTCGACGAATGGAACGTCTGGTATCACGAACGCAAGGCGGACACCGAACGGATGCGGACCTGGGACTGGCCCGAAGCGCCGGTCCTGCTGGAAGACCAGTACAATTTCGAGGATGTGCTGCAGGTCGGCTGCATCCTGAACACCTTCATCCGCCGCGCCGATGTGGTGAAGATCGCCTGCATCGCGCAGCTGGTGAACGTCATCGCGCCGATCATGACCGAACCCGGCGGAGCGGCCTGGCGGCAGACGATCTACTGGCCGTTCCTGTTCGCGTCAAAGCACGGGCGCGGCACGGCGATGCAGCTTGCGGTCGAGGTGGCAAGCTACGACGCCGATGTGGCCGCCGATGTGCCCTGGCTGGATATCGCCGGGGTGCGGGATGACGACGCGGGTACGCTGACCTTCTTTGCGGTGAACCGCAACGGGGCCGAACCGCTGGAGGTCGATCTGGCGCTGGACGGGTTCGCCGCCAGGACGGTGGAGCATACGCTGATCAAGCACGCCGACCTGGAGGCGCGGAACACCAAGGCCAAACCCGACAACGTCGCCCCGGTCAAAAGCGATGGGGCAAGGATCGCGGGCAAGGGCCTGCATCTGACGCTGCCGCCGCATTCCTACTCGATGATCCGGGTGGGTCTATGAATATCCGACTATCGGATACGTATCACCTTTTGCGTTGATCGAATCGGCGAAGGGTATAGCCTTCGCCAATGGAGGAGCGGCGGACAAACGCCGCATTCAGGGAGGAAAATGATGACCGTTCACGGAATGCTTAAGGCTGCCGTCATTGCGACCATCGGTTTCGCCGGGGTCGCACGGGCGGAAGAAACTGTCGTCTGGTGGGATTTCCTGGGCGGCGGCGACGGCGTGCGGATGAAGAAGCTGATCGAGGACTTCAACGCCGCCCACGCCGGGGCGATCAAGATCGACGCGACCACGCTGGAATGGGGCACCCCGTTCTATGCCAAGGTCCAGACCTCGGCTGCCGTGGGCGAGGCGCCGGATGTGATGACCTATCACGCCAGCCGGATTCCGCTGGCGGTCGAACAGGGCGTTCTGCAGGAACTGACGGCGGAAGACTTTGCCGCGATGGGCCTGGGGCAAGCCGATTTCGCCCCCGCCACCTGGGACGCGGTGACGATCGAGGGCAAGCAATACGCCGTGCCGTTGGATACGCACCCCATCGTGCTTTACTACAACAAGGACCTGCTGTCCGCCGCCGGGATGCTGGACGACAACGGCCTGCCCAAGGGCATGGACAGCCGCGAAGGCTTTACCGCCACGTTGCAGGCGCTGAAGGACAACGGGGTCACTTTCCCCTTGGGGTCGGTGACCGCTGACGGCAACTTCATGTTCCGCACGATCTATTCGCTGGTCGGCCAGCAGGGCGGCGAGCTGATGACGGACGGCGAGTTCCTGGCCGGAGACAACGGTGACAAGCTGGCCAATGCGCTGGGTGTGCTGGCCGACTGGACCAAGGCTGGTCTGCAATCGACCTACACCGACTATCCCGCAACCGTCGCGCTGTTCACCAGCGGCGAGGCGGCGATGATGATCAACGGGGTGTGGGAGGTTCCCACGATGACCGACCTCAACGCGCAGGGAAAGCTGTTCAACTGGGGCGCGGTCGAACTGCCGGTGATCTTTGACATGCCGTCGACCTATGCCGACAGCCACGCCTTTGCGCTGCCCTTGAACCAGGGCAAGGACATGACGCCCGAAAAGCGCGCGGCGGTGCTGGAGGTGATCGGCTGGATCGAAAAGAACTCGCTTCTGTGGGCGACGGCGGGACATATCCCGGCTTACGGCCCGGTGACCGGCTCGGCCGAGTACAAGGCGATGGAGCCGAACGCGACCTATTCCTCGCTGACGGCCAACATGATCTTTGACCCGAAAACCCCGCTGGCGGGTGTGGCCGGGCCGATCTTCGATGTGATGTCGACCTATTTCGTCCCGACCCTGAACGGCGAAATGGACCCGGCAGAAGCTGTGACGGCGATCAAGGAAGAGCTGAACGCGCTCTGATCCCTGAAACGCCTGACCGGGCCGCCCATGCTCCCTGGGCGGCCCGGAATTCCCAAGGATGCAAGATGCTGACGAACCGCCGCAAGGATGCCTGGATTGCCGCCGTTCTGGTGGCCCCGTTCCTTGCGATCTATCTTCTGGTCTTCGTCTGGCCGACGGTCCAGATGTTCGGCATCTCTTTCACCGATGCGCCGCTGATCGGCGACGGTGACTTTGTCGGGGTCGACAACTACGCGCGGCTGGACAGCGACCCCCGCTTCAAGACCGCTGCCTGGAATACCGCCTATTTCGTGCTGCTGACGGTGATCCCCGGAACATGTGTCGCCTTGCTGATCGCGTTGGGCGTGTCGCGGCTGAAGGGGCGGTTGCAGGCGGCGATCCTGGCGCTGTTCTTCCTGCCCTACATCCTGCCGGTTTCCGTGGTCTACCTGATCTGGGACTGGGTGCTGAATTTCCAGTTCGGGATTTCGATGCATGTGCTGGACTGGCTGGGGATCGACCGGGTGCCGATCACCAAATCGCGCGAGTGGTTCATGCCGGCGATGGCCGTGGTCACGATCTGGTGGACCGCAGGATTTTCGATCCTGCTGTTCCTTGCGGGCCTGCGGTCGATCCCGCCCGAGATCTATGAGGCCGCCGCGCTGGACAATGCCGGGCGCTGGACGACCTTTCGCCGGATCACCTGGCCGCTTCTGTGGCCGATCACCTCGCTGGTGTTCACGATCCAGCTGATCTCGCAGCTGAAGATCTTTGACCAGGTCTATCTCTTCTCGCAAGGCGGGCGTCCGAATGACAACATGGTGCTGGTCTACTACGTCTTCCAGCGCGCGTTTCAGCAGAACCAGGGCGGGCGGGCAGCGGCTGTTGCGGTGACGCTGTTCGTGCTGGTGGTCGTCGTCTCGGTCCTGCAGTTCCAGCTGTTGCGTCTGTCGGGGAACCGCAAATGACCGCCGCAAGCGCCCGGCGGGCCAATCTGTGGGGTGGACTGATCACGGCGCTGACCGTTCTGATCGCGCTGATCTGGGCCTTTCCGCTGTACTGGGGCGTGATCTCGTCGCTGAAGCCCGAGGACGAAGTCGTCCGGCCCTATATCGAGCTTTGGCCCGAAAACCTAACCTTCCAGCATTACATCCACGCCCTGACGGCGACGCAGATCGGCAACTGGTACGTCAATTCCGTCGCGGTCGCTGTCGGAGTGATGGTGATCACGATCCTCAGCTCGATGCTGTGCGGCTATGCGTTGTCACAACTCAGCTTTCCGGGGCGCAAAGTGCTTTGGTGGCTGATCCTGGCCAGCTTCATGGTGCCGTTGCAGGCGTTGATCATCAACCACTTCGTGCTGGTGTCGCAATTGGGCCTGATCAACACCTGGGCCGGGATCATGCTGCCGCAGCTGATCCATCCGGTGATCATCATCGTCTACAAGCAGTTCTTCGATCAGGTCCCGCGCGACTTTCGCGAAGCCGCGGTGATGGACAACGCCAGCGAGCTGGCGATCCTGTTCAAGGTCTACCTGCCGATGAACTGGGGCGTCACCACGGCGCTGTCGATCGTCACCTTCATCTGGACCTGGAACGCCTTTCTATGGCCGTTCCTGTCGGTGACCAAGACCGAGATGATGACGATCACCGTCGGCATCACCCAGGTCAACGATGCCTTCGGCGTCTATTACGCGCGAGAACTGGCAGCGGCCGTTCTGGCGGGCCTGCCGGTGGCGCTGGCCTATCTGTTGTTCCAGCGCCGGGTGACCGAGGCGATCACCCTTTCCGCCGGGATAAAGGGCTAAAGCAGAACCGCCCGGCCGTCGGCGTCGAACAGATGCAGGGCCGTGGAATCAAAGGCCAGGCTGACCGCATCGCCCGCAACGACCCTGGACCGCCCTGTGTCCTGTGCGGTGACTTGCGTGCCGTCACCCAGCCGCGCGTAGACCAGTGTCCGGTCGCCCAGCCGTTCCACCACCGCAGCCGTGCCAGTGGTCAGCCCGCCAGAGCCGACAACAGTCAACGCCTCGGGCCGGATGCCCAGCTCCCACGGACCATTCCCTGCGGGCAGGGACGCCAGTGGCAGAACCGCCCCGTCGCCCAGGCGCACCGCCGCGCGGTCCCCCTGCCCGGTCAGCGTGACCGGCAGAAAGTTCATCGCGGGCGAGCCGATGAACCCCGCCACAAACCGCGACGCCGGACACGAGTAGACCTCCATCGGGGTGCCGACCTGTTCGATCCGGCAGTTGTTCAACACGACGATGCGGTCGGCCAGGGTCATCGCCTCGGTCTGGTCATGGGTGACATAGATCATCGTCGCCTTCAGCCGCTGATGCAGTTCTGCCAGCTCTACCCGCGTCCGAACCCGCAAGGCCGCGTCAAGGTTGGACAAAGGTTCGTCAAACAGAAAGGCCTTGGGCTCTTTCACGATGGCCCGCCCGATGGCAACCCGCTGGCGCTGGCCGCCCGAAAGCTCGGACGGGCGACGCTTCAAAAGCGCCTCCATCTCCAGCATCTGGGCCGCCTCGCGCACCCGACTGTCGATCTCGTCCTTTGACTTGCCGATGTTCCGCAGGCCAAAGGCCATGTTCTCGGCCACGGTCATATGCGGGTAAAGTGCGTAGTTCTGGAACACCATCGCCAGATTGCGCTGCCCCGGAGCCAGTCCTTCGGACCTTACGCCGTCGATCAGCAGCGCGCCGTCATCAATGGTTTCAAGACCCGCGATCATCCGCAACAGCGTAGTCTTTCCAGACCCCGAGGGTCCAAGAAACACGACAAATTCGCCAGCGTCGATCTCCAGGCTCAGATCGCGGATCACCTCGACCGACCCGAACCTTTTCGAGACGCGATCAAGTGAAATTTCGGTCATGCGATCCTCCCCGGCTTATTGGATCATAATTTCGGGTATGTATCGGAAGTCAAGCATCGTTGTGCCCCAGCGGCGCGTTATCGGGGACCCGGGCCTGAGGGGACAAGCGCTTTGCGCGGCCTGACGGTGGTCTGGTCCAAAGACAGCCCACCCGTCTGCCGATGCCGCCGCCAGCGTTTGAGCGTCCTGCAAAAGCCCAGGTTCAGCACCCAGCGGCCAAAGGGGCCGTCTGATCGGCAGGACGAAGGGTGGCATGAACCCCAAGCTGCACGCCGTCACTGACGCGCATGGTCGCCCGCTCCACTTCTACATGACCGCAGGCCGGGTAAGCGACTAGACGGGTGCAGCTGCACTTCACAATAGCCTATTCCCGGCGGACCGGCTGCTGGCGGACCGCGGGTATGATGGCGGAACGAGTCCTGACCCTTGTCGCGTTCATTCCATCGCTTCAAGGAAGTCGAAATCGCAACCCTCGGTCGCCGATGTGACATGCTCATGATACAGCCGGACATAGCCGCGCAGCGGTCGATAGCTTGCGCCGGTCGTCTCGGTCCTGCGGTGGGCCAGGGTGGCCACATCCACCAGAAGGTCGATCCGCTTTTCGCGGGCGGACAGACGGATCCGGTCGCCGTTCCTGACCAGAGAAAGCGGTCCGCCCACCGAAGCCTCGGGCGAGACATGCAGGACAATCGTGCCGAAGGCCGTTCCCGACATCCGTGCGTCAGAGATGCGGACCATGTCCTTGACCCCGGCCTGCGCCAGTTTCTTCGGGATCGGCAGGTAGCCGGCCTCGGGCATGCCGCTGGCGCTTTTCGGTCCGGCATTCTGCAGGACAAGGATATCTTCGGCGGTCACGTCCAGATCGGGATCGTCGATCCGGGCGGCAAGGTCCTCCAGTGAGGTGAAGACCACCGCGCGCCCCTCATGTTCAAGCAGCGCTTCGGTCGCGGCGGCGCGCTTCAGGATGGCACCTTCGGGCGCGAGGCTGCCCCGCAGCGCGATCAGGCCGCCCACAGGACTGATCGGGGTGGCTGCCTCGCGGATCACCGAACGGTCGATCGGATCGGCCAAAGGACGCGCCAGCCGGTCGGCAAGGGTCTCTCCCGTGATGCTGCGGGTGTCGGTTTCCAGCTGCGGCGCAATCTCGCGAAGGACGCCCTCCAGCCCGCCAGCGTAGTGGAAATCCTCCATGTAGCCCGCGCCGACGGGCTTGAGGTCGACCAGAACCGGGGTTTCGTCGGACAGGAGGTTGAAGTCGTCGAGGTCCAGTTTCATCCCGATCCGGCCAGCCACGGCGGCCATGTGGATGACCGCGTTGGTCGATCCTGAAACCGCCAGCAGCACGCGCTGCGCATTGCGGATCGCGGCTGGGGTGATCACTTCGGTCGGGCGTGGCCCGCCCGTCAGCGCCATCTGCGCGGCCAGCGCGCCGGTTTCCTCGCAGTTCCGCAGCCGGTCGGCATGAACCGCCGGGATCGCCGCCGAGCCGGGCAGCATCATGCCGATGGTTTCCGCCATCAGCGCCATGGTCGAGGCCGTCCCCATCACCGCGCAGGTGCCAGAGGTCACGGCAAGGCGGCCTTCCACCTGGTCGATCTCGTCGGCAGAAACCTTGCCCGCGCGGAAAGACCCCCAGAACCGGCGGCAGTCGGTGCAGGCGCCCAGGCGTTCCCCCCTGTGGCGGCCGGTGATCATCGGCCCGGCGACCACCATCGCGGCGGGCTTGTCGGCGGAAATCGCGCCCATCAGCATGGCCGGAACCGTCTTGTCGCAGCCGCCCATCAGCACGACGGCATCCATCGGTTGCGCGCGGATCATCTCTTCCACGGCCATCGCCATCAGGTTGCGATAGACAAGAGAGGTCGGCGACAGAAAGACCTCGGCCAGGCTGATCACCGGGAATGTCACGGGCAGCGCGCCCGCCGCAAGGACGCCGCGCTTCACCGCCTCGATCATCTCGGGGAAGTGGCGGTGGCAGTTGTTGAAGCCGGACTCGGACGTGCAGATGCCGACGATCGGCTTATCCAGTGCCGCCCCGGTATAGCCCATCGACTTGGCGAAGGACCGGCGCAGGTAGCGAGCGAAATCGCGGTCGCCGTAGTTGGTCAGCCCGTTGTCAAGGCCCTTGGGGTTGGTCATGGTCAGGTCCTTTCAGGCAAGGCTCAGGTTGTCAAAGTCAGACTGGCAAAGTCAGGCTGGCAAAGTCAGGCGGTGACGGGTGTATTTCGGGGTCAGGTAGTCAAGGATGCCAAGGCTGCCGCCCTCGCGCCCGAAGCCGGATTGCCTGGTGCCGCCAAAGGGGGCCTCGGCGGTGGCGAGAAGCGTTTCGTTGATCCCCACCATGCCCGCCTCCAGCGCCTCGGCGGTGCGGGCGGCAAGGGCGGCGCTTTCGGTGAAGACGTAAGCCGCAAGGCCGAATTCGGTGGAATTGGCGCTGGCGATGACATCGTCGAAATCCTCCCATCCGGCGATGGGGGCGACGGGGGCGAAGGGTTCCTCGCGCATGATCCGGGCGCTGTCGGGCACGTCGGCAAGAACTGTGGGTTCCAGGAAATGCCCGTGGTTCAGAAGGGCCGGGCGTGCACCCCCGGCCAGAAGCCGCGCGCCCCTGCCCTGCGCGTCGGCGATCAGGGACAGGGCGGTATCCACCGCGCGGGCGCGGATCATTGGTCCCATCGTCGTGGCGGGGTCAAGGCCATCACCGAGGCGGATTGATTGCGTCACCTCGGCAAAGGCGGTCTCGAAAGCAGGCATGATCGACCGATGGACATAAAAGCGCGAGGGCGAGATGCAGACCTGCCCGCAGTTGCGGAACTTGGTCGCGGCCAGCTTGCGGGCGGCGGCCACCGGGTCGGTGTCGGCGTGGACGATCACCGGGGCATGGCCGCCCAGTTCCATCGTCACCTTCTTCACGTCATCGGCCGCGATGCGCAGCACCTGCTTGCCGACCGGCACCGACCCGGTCAGCGACACCTTGCGGATCACCGGCGAGCGGATCAGCCGTTCGACCATCGGCACGGCAGGTCCGGTCAGGATCGACAGGACACCGGGCGGCAGACCCACCGCCGTCAGCGCCTCGGCCAGGGCAAAGCAACTGCCCGGAGCCTCGCTGGCCGGGCGGGCGACGACGCTGCACCCGGCAGCCAGGGCGGTGGCGATCTTGCGGGCGGGCAAGAGCATCGGGAAGTTCCAGGCCGACAGCGCAAGGCAGGGGCCGACCGGCTGATAGCTGACCGACAGCCGTTCGTGCGGGTTCCGGCCCGGAATGGTCTGGCCGTAGACGCGCTTGGCTTCCTCGCCCTGCCATTCGAACTGGTCGGCGGATGCCATGACCTCGGCCCGGGCTTCGGCCAGGGGTTTGCCGGTTTCGGTGGACATCACGCGGGCCAGCGCATCGGCATTGGCGCGCAGATGGTCGGCCGCCCGGCGCAGGACGCCCGCGCGGTCCCAGGCCGGGGTGGCGGCCCACAGCGGGAAGCTGCGCGCGGCCTCGGCCAGAGCCGCGTCCTGATCGGCCTCGGTTGCGACGGGGATAGAGCCGATCTGGGCCTCGGTCACCGGGCTGTGAACCGGCATGGCCACACCGTCCGAGGCGCTGCGCCACGCACCCGCAATGAAGAGACCTTGGGTCGAATACATCGCGCGCTCCGTCAGATCAGGGTTTCGGCATAACGGGCTTGCACCGTCTCGCACCAGTTGCCGACGTTCCATTGCCCGTAGGCGCCCATGCCACCAGCCGGATCGGGGCCGTAATAGACGGGAACATGCACAAGGCTGAGGCCGGGATGGGCGCGGGCGCGGGTCAGCGCCGCAGTCAGGTCGGCGGGCGAGGTGCCGCCATCAAAGGCCGCGACACCCTTCACCGCCTGGGCCAGGGCCAGATAGTCGACCTCCACCCCGTCATGCGTGCGCCAGTTCACCCCGTATTGCGCCTCTTGCAGGCTGGAGATCGCGGCCATCCGGCGGTTGTCGAACAAGAGGATCGAGCCATGCACCCGATGCGCCACCGCGTCGATCAGCACCTGCGGGTTCATCATGAAGGACCCGTCGCCGGTGAAGGCCACACCGTAGCGGCCCTTTGCGGCCAGTCCCTGCGACAGAAGGGCCGAAACGGCAAAGCCCATGTAGGACGCGCCGCTTTCGGTGAAGGTCTGGAACGGCGCGTCGTCCTGAACCAGTTGGAACCCGTTGGCCTGCACGTCGCCCGCATCGAAGAACTTCAGCGCGCCCGCAGTCCGGCACCACGCATCCGCCGCGGCAATGGCCTGCGGCTGGGTCATCACCGGACGCGGCCAGACCGGATCGACCAGCGCGGGGCCAGAGGCGCGGTCGGCGCGGAATGCCTGCCATTCGGCCTTTTTCGCCGCCGCCTCGGCCAGCCAGCCGGACTTGGCCGGATTGCGGTCCAGCCCCTTGATCAAGGCGGCCAGACGGTCGGCTACCACGCCCGCGTCGCCCGACAGAGCAAGGGTCGCGTTGTAATGCTGCACGTCCACCGGGTCGGCGTTCAGGTTCACCACCTGCCGCACCTTGGGCCAGCCGATGCCCGAGCAATCCGCCTGACAGACCGCACGGCTGCCGATGACCACCAGAAGCTCGGCCTCCTCCATCGCCCAGTTGCCGCTGATCGAGCCCTTGGATCCCCCGACATGCAGGTTCTGCGGATGGGCGTCCGGCAGCACGCCCACGGACCCAGGCGACAGGACCACGGCAGCCCCCGCCGACTCGGCCAGCCGCCGGACGGCATCGGCCGCGTGGCGCGCGCCGCCCCCGACCTTGATCGCAACCCGGGTCGCCCCGGCGATGGCCCGCGCCGCCTGCGTCATCGCCAGGTCATCGGCAGGAGCCAGGGTCGTGAAGGTCGGGCGCTCGGGCAGGGCGTCCAGCCGCAGCGTGACCGGTGCCCCTTGGGTGTTCAGCGGCAGGTTCAGATAAAAAGGCCCGGGCCGCCACGGATGGAACACGGAAGACGCACCCTTCCGCAACCCATCGCGCAGCGCGCCCGGGCTATGCAGCGTGTAGGAGGCCCCCATCAGGGAGGATATCTGGGAAAAGACCCCCTGTGCCGGTTTCGGCACCTGCTGCATGTTGTAGCCTTCGCCGTGCGTCGTCTCGTCGCCGTAAAGATGATAGACGCCGACCCCGTTCGAGCTTGCCACCAGCGACGCCGCCATCGCCTGCAACGCCCCCGGCCCGATCGAGGTCACGACCGCAGGCACCTCGCCATAGACCCAGGACAGGGCGGTTGCGGCATGGGCCATTTCCACTTCGTTGCGAAACTGCCAGCAGCGCACCAGACCTGCGGCCTCGTAGACCCGCAGCACGTCGGCCAGTGCGGTAGAGCCATGCCCGAAGATCGCCAGATACTTGGTCACCCCCTGCCGCATCAGACCCAGGACCAGCGCCTCGACCAGGGGCAGCGTGACGGTCTGCCCGGAGCCGTCGGTGGCAAGCAAGGCCTGCAGGCCGCCCGCCTTGGCCAGGTAGCGCGCGCGGGCCTCGGACGAGGGGAGGTCGGCGAAACGATGCGACTCTGCCTGCATGACCCTGCCCCCCGTCAGCCGTCCAGCCGGATCGTCCGGCCCTCGCGGGCGGACTGCTCGGCAGCCAGGGCAAAGCGCAGCACCTGCCGACCCTCGGCCGCGGTCAGGACCGGGGCACCGCCGGTCTTCAGGGCGTTGATGTAGTGGCGGGTCGACTGGATGAAGCTGTGCTCCCATCCCGAGGGCACGTCATAAGTCGTCAACGCCCCGTCGCGATACAAAGTCACCGGAGGCGCCGCCCCCAGCCGCCCGTGCCCGCCATTGATGAAGATCACACCAGCGGTTCCGGTGATCTCCACCCGGTCGTCCTGGGCGTAGTGCTGGGTCATCAACTCCATCTCGGGCGAATAGACGATTTCCAGGTTGCCGACCCGGTTACCGGGGAAGCGGAAGGACACCATCGACTGCGCGTCAAACCGGATGCCACCCGGGCCCTCGCAGTCGCCGATGAAGGCATGGACCTCGGACGGGTTGCCCATGAAATGCCAAGCCAGCGCGAACTTGTGGTGGCCATCGTCGAAAACCAGCGGCCCGCCCCCGGCATGGCCCTTCTCCTGCCGCCAGGCATTGGCGGCGGCGGGAACGTCCCATGCGGTCGCGCTGCGGGCCGGGTTCGACTTGATGCGGATCGACAGCGGCGTGCCGATGGCCCCGTCGTCGATCAACGCGCGCGCCTTCATCACGGGCGGATAGAAGATGAAGTTTTCGAAGATCTTCACCGGGCGGTCATGCGCCTCGGCCGCCGCGACCAGTTGGTCCGCCTCGTCCAGGTTCAGGCACATCGGTTTTTGCAACGAGATGATCTTGCCCGCCGCCATCGCCTTCAGCGCCACGGGCAGGTGCAGGTGGTGCGGCAAAAGGATTTCCACCAGATCAAGGTCGGGCCGGGCCAGGAAGGCGTCGATGTCATCATCCACCGCCACCTCCGGGACACCCCAGGCCGCCGCCTTGGCCCTGGCCTGCGCCGTATCGCGGTCGCACAGCGCCACGATCCGTGCGTCGGGGTTCCGCAGATATTCGATGGCATGCAGGTCCGAGATCCGGCCCGTGCCGATCAGTCCGACACGCAGCGGTGTGGTTGTCATTGGGGGGGTTCCTTCTGCAATCCGCCCTGTCCGGCGGCGGCCACGATACGGCCAAGTTCGTGCAGCCGGGCATCGGTGACCCGGACCGAGGGGCCGGACACGCCGATGGCCGCGATCATCGCCCCCGCTTCGTCATAGATCGGCCGGGCGACGCAGCGGATGCCCGGGGCAAATTCCTCGTCGTCGATCGAATAGCCGCGCGCCCGGGTGCGCCCGATTTCCTCGGCCAGCGCGCGGCGCGTGGTCAGGGTGCGGGGCGTGAAGGCGGGTTGGTCCTCGGGCAGTTGCGCCTGCCCGAAGCTGAGAAAGGCCTTGCCCAAAGCCGTGCAATGCAGGGGCGACAGCGCGCCGATCGGGTGATCCACCTTCAGCGGAAGCGGGCTGTCCACCTTGTCAATATACCAGACGCGCGGGCCGACCAGCACCGCCAGATGCGCGCATTCGCCGGTTTCGGCCACCAGCGCCTCCAGCGTGCCGCGCCAGGCTTCCTTGACGGCGACGATTTCCTCCAGCGTGTGCTGGGTGCGGGCGCGCCCCGCCAGCTTGTCGCTGGGCCGATAGCGGCGGCTGTCGTCCTGGACGGCATAGCCCATCGCCACCAGCGTCTTCAGCAAATGCGCCGCGTTCGACTTGTCGACCCCCAGCGCCTCGGCCACATCGGTCAGCCGGACTGGACCGGGCTGGGCGGACATGTAGCTCAGGGCCTCAAGGCCACGGGACAGGGATTGCAGCAGGCGCATGGGGCGGGCTCCGATCGGATGGGGTTGAATTTGCGCTATGCTAAACTGATAGTTTGACATAGCGCAACTTTTCCCTGTTTTGCTTTCCCGTTACCGCTGTTTCCCGCATTCTAGTGCGCTATGCAACACTTTTTGTTGACAGGGCGGCAATTCTTGACGATCAAAGGTCAGACGGCGGAGTAAAGTGCCGCATATGAAAACTTCTTGGGAGGAAGAGATGACGCAGATCAGTCGGCGCGGCGTATTGCTGGGGTCGCTTGCCGTCCCGGTGCTTGGAATGGGCCGCATGGCCTGGGCGCAATCGGGAGAGGTGACGATCAGCCACTATTTCACCGGCGAGCTGGGCCTAAAGGCCTTTAACGAGCAGGTCGCGAAGTTCACCGAAGCGACCGGCATCGCGATGAAGGAAAGCCCCGTCGGGCACGAGGACTTCAAGACCGACATCCTGGTCCGCGCTGCGGGCAACAGCCTGCCGGATGTGTTCAGCTACTGGGCCGGGGCGCGGGTGCAGTTCATCGTCGATTCGAACGCCCTGCACCCGATTGACGAGATGTGGGCGGCAAACGGCCTTGATGCCGTGATCGCCAAGCCGGTCGCCGACAGCGCCACGCTTTACAACGGCAAGCGCTATCTGGTGCCCTTCAACTATCACTACGCGGGCATGTTCTATAACGCCAAGGTCATGGCCGACGCCGGGATGACCGCCCCGCCCGCGACCTGGGACGACTTCCTTGCGCTTTGCGAAACGCTGAAGGGCAAAGGCATCGCGCCAATCGCCCTGGGGTCCAAGAACCGTTGGCCAGCGCAGTTCTGGTTCGACTACCTCCTTCTGCGCACTGCCGGGCCGGAGTATCGCGCCAAGCTGATGTCGGGCGAGGCCAAGTATTCCGATCCCGAAGTCGCTGCCGCGCTTGCGTTGTGGAAGGACCTGTTCGACAAGGGCTATTTCGTCGAGAACGCCAATGCCGACGACTGGACTGATGCGTCGGACAAGGTGGCGCGCGGCGAGGCGGCGATGACGCTGATGGGCACCTGGATCACCGGCTACTGGAATGGCAACGGGCTGGTCCCGGGGCAGGACTACGACTTCTTCGAGTTCCCGACGGTCACGGATGGCGTGCCGAACGCGGCTGTCGGCCCGGTCGATGGTCTGGTGATCGCCGCCAGTGCCGCCAACGCGGCGGGGGCCGAGCAGTTCCTGTCCTTCATGGTTTCGGATGCGGGCGTGCAGGCGGCCTGGGCGAACGCGCAAGGCGCGCTGTCGGCCAATGTGAACGTGGACCCGGCCAGCTACAACGTGGTCATGCAGAAGGCCGCCGCGACCGTGGCCGCCGCCGAGGCCTTTGCCTTCAACTACGACCTTGCCACCCCGCCCCCGGTGGCCGAAGTCGGTCTGTCGATGTTCACCCGCTTCATCGACGACCCTTCGCAAGCCGAGGCCATTCTGGCACAGGTGGCGACAGACTCCGAAGCCGCCTTCGCCGAATGATCCGAAGACCCCGGCCCCTTTTGCGGGGGCCCGGGGTTGCCCGCCGGGAAGGGACGAATGGAACAACACAACCGTTTCTGGCGCATCGCCCTGTTGGCCTTGCCTCTGGCAGTCTTTGGGCTGTTCGTGGTCTGGCCGCTGGTCAGCTCGTTCTATTACAGCTTCACCAACTGGAACGGCTTCGACCCCGATTACAGCTTTGTCGGCTTTGACAACTTTGCAAAGATCGCCACGGACCGGCTGTTCCTGCAGGCCGCG
>JAKQLM010000075.1 GCA_029567145.1 Pseudomonadota bacterium | reverse complement strand
ATCCGCCAAGGCGCGGCCCAACTCGCTTTCGGCGAATCCGTCCGGCGGCAGGTTGACGAAGGCCAGATCCACCGTGTGCAGGTGCTGCATGGCCGACAGCGCCTCGGCCACCGAGGTAAGCGCGACAACCTGCGTCCCCGGCGCAACTTCGTCGATGGTCAGGACCAGATCGTCGGCGACAAGAACGACGGGTTCAAGAATCAGGCATATAAGCTGCATCAAAATCTCCACATGACACGCCATATGGAACCGAACTGCGCCGCCGCGCATTAACCTGCGGCAAGTTTCAAGCAAGGAGTTCGCATGGCGACGATGACCGATTGTGCGGCCTGTCCGCTGCGGACCCGGCACATGTTCCTGCCGTTTTCGCCCGGCGAACTGGCTTTCATGAGCAGCTTCAAGACGGGCGAAGAAGCGGTCTCGGCCGGCGCGATCATTCTGGCGCAGGGCGAAAAGTCGTCGACCCTGCACACGGTTCTGGATGGCTTCGGCACCCGTTCAGTGTTGCTGGAAGACGGACGCCGCCAGGTAATCAACTTTGTTTTTCCGGGGGATTTCATCGGCTTGCAGGCCGGAATCATGGGCGAAATGCGCCACACGATCCAGGCCTCTACCACCATGCGATTGTGCGTCTTCCCGCGCGACCGGCTGTGGGACCTGTTCCGCGACCGGCCTGACCGGGCCTATGACCTGACCTGGATTGCCGCCGTCGAAGAGCATTTCCTGGGTGAAACGATTGCCACGCTGGGGCAGCGCGACGCGACCGAAAGGGTCGCCTGGGCGCTGGCTCGGATCTGGCAGCGCATGGCCGGGCTGGGGTATTCGGTCGATGGCGTGGTTCCGTTGCCCTTCCGTCAGCACGAACTTGCCGATGCGCTGGGCCTGTCGCCGGTCCACACCAGCCGCACGGTCGCCGTGCTGCGCGGGATGGGCCTGCTGACCTGGAAGCGCAGCCAACTTGCGATCCTGGACCCGGCCCGCCTGTTCGCCCTGGCAGGCCTGCCAATGGAACGCGAAGAAAAGCGTCCGCTGCTGTGACCCTTGCCGGGGCGGTGGGTGGATCACCCACCCTACCCCCGTCGCCATCCTGATCCCTTACGGATCATGCCCGGGCGCACGCGTAGGGTGGGCGATCCGCCCACCGGCACCTGCCTGCCGTAGGTTGCACGCTGCCGGATCGGCCGTGGTCGCTATCGCGCGCAACCGGTCGCCTGTCACGCCCGCTTGCCAACCACCGCGACGCCCAATGCCTGCAGCACCTTGGCCTCGATATGCGCGGCATCCAGGCCCGCGACGCGGTACATCGCTTCGGGCGACGCCTGGTCGATGAAGATGTCCGGCAGCACCAGGGACCGGAACTTCAGCCCCCGGTCGAACACCCCCTCTTCGGCCAGCAGTTGCGCGACATGGCTTCCGAAGCCCCCCACGGCACCTTCTTCCACCGTCACCAGCGCCTCATGCCCCTGCGCAAGCCGCATGACCAGGTCCCGGTCCAGCGGCTTGGCAAACCGTGCATCGGCGACGGTCACCGACACGCCCCGACTCTCCAGACCCTCTGCCGCCTTCAGGCTTTCGGAAAGGCGCGTCCCAAAGGATAGAATCGCCACCCGTGAGCCTTCGCGGATTACCCGGCCCTTGCCGATTTCCAGAGGAACGCCACGGGCAGGCATTTCTACCCCCACGCCGTCCCCGCGCGGATAGCGGAACGCAATCGGCCCCTGATCCCAGGCCGCAGCCGTTGCGACCATGTGGACAAGGTCCGCCTCGTCCGCGGCGGCCATCACCACGAAGCCCGGCAGGTTCGCCAGGAACGCCACATCGAACGCCCCCGCATGGGTCGCTCCGTCCGCGCCAACCAGCCCCGCCCGGTCGATGGCGAACCGCACCGGCAACCGCTGGATCGCCACATCATGCACGACCTGATCGTATCCGCGCTGCAGGAAGGTCGAATAGATCGCGCAGAAAGGCTTCATCCCGCCCGCCGCAAGGCCCGCGCTGAAGGTCACCGCGTGCTGTTCGGCGATCCCCACGTCGAAGCACCGCTTCGGGAACGGCCCTGCAAACAGGTCCAGCCCCGTCCCGTCCGGCATCGCCGCCGTCACCGCAACGATCTTGTCGTCCCGCTCCGCCTCGGCCACCAGGCTTTGCGCAAACACCTTGGTGTAGGACGGAGCATTCGACGCCGCCTTCACCTGCACCCCGGTCAGCACATCGAACTTGCCCGTCGCGTGCCCCTTGTCCCGCGCCGCCTCGGCCGGGGCATAGCCCTTGCCTTTCTTCGTCAGGACATGGATCAAGACCGGCCCCGTCGCCCGCGCCTTCACCGTCCGCAGCACCGGCAGAAGCTGGTCCAGATCGTGCCCGTCGATCGGCCCGACATACTCGAACCCCAGAGATTCAAACAGCGTGCCGCCCACCGCCATGCCCTTCAGCATGTCCTTGGCCCGCTTCGCCCCCTCTTGCAGCGGCCCCGGCAGCAAGCCGACAAACCCCTTCGCCACCTGCTTCAGATCCTGCATCGGCGCGGCGGCGTAAAGCCCGCTCAGATAGGACGACAAAGCCCCGACCGGCGGGGCAATCGACATCTCGTTGTCGTTCAGAATGACAAACAGGCGCTTCCTCAGATGCCCGGCGTTGTTCATCGCCTCAAACGCCATGCCCGCCGACATCGACCCGTCGCCAATCACCGCAATCGCATCGCCCGGGTCCCCGCCCAACTCTGACGCCATCGCAAAGCCCAGCGCTGCGCTGATCGAGGTCGATGAATGCGCCGCCCCGAACGGGTCAAAAGGCGACTCCGACCGCTTGGTAAAGCCGCTAAGGCCGCCTTCGGTCCGCAAAGTCCGGATCCGGTCCCGCCGCCCGGTCAGGATCTTGTGCGGATAGCATTGGTGCCCGACATCCCAGATCAGCTTGTCGCGCGGCGTGTCAAAAACGGCATGCAGCGCCACGGTCAGCTCGACCACCCCCAGCCCAGCGCCCAGATGCCCGCCGGTCTGCGACACCGCAGAAATCGTCTCGGCTCGCAGCTCCCCGGCCAGCTGGTGCAGCTCCCGGTCGCTCAGACCCTTCAAGTCAGAAGGCAGTTGCACCCGGTCCAGCAGCGGAGTTTTCGGTCGGTCGGTCATCTTGCCTGCCTTTGGCCGTTCAACTGCGTCGGGCGATAACGAAACGAGCCGCCTCGCGCAATGTATCGGCGTCCTCACCATACGGACTTAGCGCATCGCAGGCATCCTGGATCAAGGTTTCAGCGCGGCGTTTCGCCCCATCCAGCCCCAGAAGGGATACAAAGGTCGCCTTGCCTGCAGCCTGATCCTTGCCCACGGCCTTGCCGACCTCGGCCACATCGCCCGTCACGTCCAGCACGTCGTCCCAGATCTGAAAGGCAAGACCCAAAGCATCGCCATAGTCGGTCAGATAGCCGTCGTTCCCTTCTGCCATGCGGGGGCCGACTGTTGCCGCCCAGGTGATCAAAGCACCCGTCTTTCCCGCTTGCAGGTCAATGATTGCTTCCAGCGACAAGGGGCTGCTGGCGGTCTCGGCAGCGATGTCCTTTGCCTGACCCCCGACCATGCCCCGCACACCGGCGGCCCGCGCCAAGGTCGTCACCAGCCAGGCCTGTGCTGTCGGAGGGCATCCGGTTTCGCTGACCAGTTCGAATGCCATGGCCTGCAGGGCATCGCCTGCCAGGATCGCAGTCGCCTCATCCCATTTGCGGTGGACCGTTGGTTGCCCGCGCCGCAAGTCGTCGTTGTCCATGGCGGGCAGATCGTCATGGACCAGCGAATAGGCGTGCAGGCATTCGATCCCGGCGGCGGCAGGTAGGGCGTGTTCCAGATGCAGCCCATGCAGGCGTGCGGTTTCCAGTGCCAAGAACCCCCGCAGGCATTTCCCGCCGGTCACGGCGTAAAGCATGGCCTCAGCGACCGGCAGGTCAAGAACGCCAATGGCCATCTCGATGGGGTTCATCACGGCACGTTGCGCATAGGCCAGGGCTTCGGCCAGGGGACGACGGTCCAGCGTCTCGGCGGGCAAGCGCGGAAACCGCTGCAAGCTTACATCCCCTCCGCCGGAGTCGTGCCCACCGCCCGGCCTTCCTGCGCCCGGATCAGCTCTACCTTCTCCTCGGCCTCGGCCAGTTTCTTCGCGCAATGCGCCTTCAGGGCTGCGCCGCGTTCATACAGCGCAATCGACTGTTCCAGCGGCACCTCGCCACGCTCCAAAGCCCCCACGACCTGCTCCAGGGCGGCCATCGCCTCCTCGAAGCTCATCGCATCAACCGGCTTGTCCGTCATCGGCCCCGCTCCTCCAGCACCCCAACATGCGCGGCCACGGATGCCGCCAGCGCATCCAGATCATAGCCACCCTCCAAGGACGATACCACCCGCCCCCCGGCGAAATCGCAAAGCTTGTCGGCCAGCCAGCGATAGTCCTCGGCCTGCCACTCCAGCCCGGCCAAAGGGTCGTCCGCATGCGCATCGAACCCTGCCGAGATCAGCAGCAACTCAGGCTTCCAGTTGCGCAAAGCCGGAAACACCACCCCCTCATACACCTCCCGCATCGCCCGCCCGCCTGACCCGGCACGCAAAGGCACGTTCAGGACCTGCCCATGCGCGCCTCGCTCCTCGGGCCGTCCGGTCCCCGGATACAAGGGCATCTGGTGAGAGGACACGAACAGACACCGGCCCTCGTCCCACAACAGGTCCTGCGTCCCGTTCCCGTGATGCACGTCGAAATCCACCACCGCGACACGGGCCAACCCATGATGATCCAGCGCCCGCTTGACCCCGATGGCCACCGTCCCAAAGAGACAGAACCCCATCGCCGTTTCGCGTTCCGCATGGTGGCCCGGGGGCCGCCCGGCGACGAAGGCGGTCTTCGCCTCGCCCGACACAACGGCATCCACCGCTGCACACATCCCCCCGACCATCC
>JAKQLM010000050.1 GCA_029567145.1 Pseudomonadota bacterium | reverse complement strand
CCCGAAGATCCTGTTGATGGACGAACCCAGCCGCGGCATCGACATCGGCGCCAAGGCCGAGGTGTTCCGCACCATGCGCAAGCTGGCCGCCGAGGGGTTGGGCATCCTGTTCGTCACCTCGGACCTGGACGAGGTGCGCGCCCTGTCCGACCGCATCCTTGTCATGGCCAACGGCCGCATCTCCGGCGAATTCCCCGGTGACGCCGATGCCGCCGCAATCATCGGGGCGGCCAGCCCCGGCCAACCGAAGGTTTCCGCCGCATGAGCGCCACATCCCCGTCCCTGCAAGCCCTGCTTGTGCTTTTGCGCCTGCGCACCTTTGTCGCGCTGATCCTGGTCTTTGCGTTCTTCGCCGTCATGGCTCCGAACTTTCTGTCCACCGCCAACGCGGTGATCATCAGCAAGCACGTCGCGCTGAACGCTTTCCTGGCGATCGGGATGACCTTTGTCATCATCACCGGCGGGATCGACCTGTCGGTCGGGTCCATCGTGGGGCTTTGCGCCATGGTCGCGGGCTGGCTGGTGCTGAACGGGGTCGATACCGGGCTGGGCTACGCCGTCTGGTTCAACACCTGGGAGATTGTCGTACTGGTGATGCTGGTCGGCGTCGGGGTCGGCTGGATCAACGGCATCCTGATCACCCGGCTGAACGTCGCGCCGTTCATCGCCACCCTCGGCACGCTGTATATCGCACGCGGCGCGGCGCTTCTGTCGTCGGGCGGGCGGACGTTTCCCAACCTTTCGGGCAGCGAGGACATGGGCACCGCCAGCTTCCCCGTCATCGGCACCGGGTCGGTGCTGGGCCTGCCGGTCATGGTCTGGATGCTGATCGCGGTGGCGCTGCTGGCGCATTACATCTCGCGTCGGACCCCGCTGGGCCGCCATGTCTATGCCGTCGGCGGCAACGAACGCGGGGCGGCCCTGTCGGGGGTCAAGGTCAACCGGATCAAGATGTTCGTCTACATGTTCTCGGGCTTTTGCGCGGCCCTGGTCGGGCTGATCATCGCCAGCCAGTTGCAGGCCGCCCACCCTGCCACGGGCGAGACATTCGAGCTGAACGCCATCGCCGCAGCCGTCCTGGGCGGCACGTCGATGTCGGGCGGGCGCGGGCGCATCTTCGGCACCATCG
>JAKQLM010000036.1 GCA_029567145.1 Pseudomonadota bacterium | reverse complement strand
CGATGGTGCGGTTGAAATCACCCCGAAGGGTGCTGAGCCGACCGGCTGCAAAGGCCCCGACCCTGACGAGCTGCTGCTGCGATGACGGGCCGCAAGAAACCCTTTCCCGGCGTGACCCGCGTTGTGGATCGGCACGGCAAGGTGCGGTGGCGTTTTCGCCCCAAGGGTCGCGCCGATCTGTATCTGCCCGGCGCCTATGGGTCAGCCGAGTTTCGCGCGGCCTATGAGGCGGCGCTAGAGGGGGTGAAGGTGCCCGTGGCGCGCACGATTGCCCCGTATGGCACCCTGTCTTGGTTGATCGAGCATTACCTGCGCAGCCCCAAGCACTTGAACCTGTCGGACGTTCGGCGGGCTTCGATTCGGCGCGAGTTGGATTGGCTGCGCAACGTGGCCGGGAAGTATCAGATCGGGGCGCTGGCCGCGCGCCATGTCGAGGCGCTTATGGCGCGCAAGGCCGGGCCAACTGCAGCGAATACGGTCAAGAAGAATCTGTCGATGCTCTACAACTTCGCCATAAAGCACGACATGGCCGGGCAGCACCACAACCCCGCGCGTCATGCGGATCGGCGCAAGGAAAACCCGGACGGATACCACACCTGGACCGAGGCCGAGATTGCGCAGTTTCTGGCGCACCACGGGCCGGGAACCAAGGCCCGGCTGGCCGTCCTGTTGATCCTCAACACCGGGGCCGCACGGCAAGACCTGGTGCGCCTGGGGTGGCAGAACGTCAAGGAAGGCCGGATCAGCTATCGGCGGCACAAGACCGGCGTCGGGGGCGATTATCGGATCCTTGACGACCTGGCGGTAGAGCTGCGCAGCATTCCGCAGGATCAGCTTCTGTTCCTGACCCACGGCAAGGGCAGGCCCTACCAGCCCGCGACGTTCGGCAACTGGTTTCGGGATCAGTGCAGCGCAGCCGGTCTGGCCCATTGTTCCGCCCACGGCCTGCGCAAGGGACTGGCAACGCTAATTGCCGAAAGCGGCGCGACCGAGCTGCAGATTATGGCCGTCCTGGCGCATTCCGGGCCGAAGGAAGGCGCGACCTACGTCAAGAAAGCGAACCGGGGCAAGCTGGCCGATCAGGGCCTTGCGCTGTCCGAAGGGGCGAAAACAGAACGGAATGCGTCCAACCTTGTCGCAAGGTTGGACAAACCGCACCCGCAACCCACTGAACAGAAAGCAATAAAATGAAGAGGTGGCAGCCCGTAGGGGAGTCGAACCCCTCTTACCTGGTTGAAAACCAGGTGTCCTAACCGATAGACGAACGGGCCACGGTGCTGCGTCCTAGCCGGGCGCGGGGCAAGGTGCAAGGGGGCTAGAGACCCAGTTTGTCAAG
>JAKQLM010000030.1 GCA_029567145.1 Pseudomonadota bacterium | reverse complement strand
GAAGTCGCCGATCCTGGTGGTGGACGCGCCCGGAACGTGGTCGAGGTAGTAGCGCAGGACGGCGGGGACGACGCCTGCGGCACCGTTGGTGGGGGCGGTGACGACCTGGCCGCCGGCGGCGTTCTCTTCATTCACCGCCATCGCATACAGTGACATCCAGTCGTTGATCGTGTGCGGCGCGGTCATGTTGAGGCCCCGCTCGGCGATCAGGGCGTCGTGGATGCCCTTGGCCCGCCTGCGCACATTGAGGCCGCCGGGAAGGATGCCCTCGCCGACCATGCCGCGCGAGATGCAGTCGTTCATCACCTGCCAGAGCCGGGCGATCCCGGCGTCGATCTCAGGCGCGGTGCGGAATTTCAGTTCGTTGGCGCGTTTCATCTGGGCGATGGTCAGGCCCGAGGCTTTCGCCATCTCCAGCATCTCGGCGGCGGATTCGAACGGGTAGGGAACGTCCGCGCGGGCCTTGGATTTGGCATCCGCGCTGTCGGACAATTCCCCGGCGGTCAGGACGAAGCCGCCGCCGATGGAGTAATAGGTCTCCTGCAGGATCACGTCACCCTGGGCGTCTGTGGCTTTCAGGATCATGCCGTTGGCGTGGCCGGGGAGCGCGGGGCCGAAGTCGAAGTGCAGGTCTTTCAGCGGGTCGAAGTGCAGGGGCGGGAGGCCCGGAACCTCGATCACCTTGGTGTCGCGGATGCGGGCGAAGGCGGCGTCGGCCTTTGCTGCATCATAGGTGTCGGGCGCGAACCCGGCGAGGCCAAGGATCGTGGCGCGGTCGGTGGCGTGGCCGACCCCGGTAAAGGCCAAGGAGCCGTGGAGCGAGGCCTTGATGCCGTGGAAATGGAAGGGCGAGGCGCGCAGCGTGTCAAGGAACCGCGCGGCGGCGACCATCGGGCCCATGGTGTGCGATGAGGACGGGCCGATGCCCACCTTGAACATGTCGAAGACGGAAAGGAACATCAGACCCCCGGTTGGGTAAAGGGTTTGGCCCCAAGGCCTTCGTCAGCGGCAACGCGCTGGGCGGCGGGGCGGGATTCGTGGGCGGCAAGGACCGTGTGCAGATGTGGGAACTGCGCAAGGTCGATGCCATAGGGCGCGGGCGGCAGCAGGATCAGCCAGCGCGTCAGGATGCCGATGTAGTAGCCAAGAACCGACGGATGGTCGGGCGACAGCCAGCGCGGGGATTGCGTGGCGATCAGGGTTTCGATCAGGCCAAGGCGGGCGATGATCTGGTCGTGGGCGGCGGCGCGGGCGGCGTCGGAGTTCGCCTCACCGGCCGGGCGGTGCGGGTAGAACATCGCCAGCGCCGCCTGGTGCAGCGCGTTCGAGGTGAAGAACAGCCAGGACAGGAAAGCCCCCCGGTCGGGGTCGGTCGGACCGGGGCCCAGGCGGCCGGTCTTGTCCACCAGCCACAGAAGGATCGCGGCGGTCTCGAAGATCGGGCCGTCAGGCGTTTCCAGCGCGGGGATCAGGCCCACGGGGTTCACGCGGCGGTAGTCGGGGCTGGAGAGCGCGCCGCCGTCGATGTCGGCGAGGGCAAGGGTGTGGGGCAGCTGCAACTCCTCCAGCGCCAGCCGGACGATGGTGGAGGCGAAGTCGGGCGCGTGGTGCAGGGTCAGGGTCACAGGACCGATCCTTCCGGGGGGTTGGGCTGTTCGGGCCGGGTAAAGGGGTGGGGGCCAAGGCCTTCGGCGCGGGCGATGACGGGGGTTTCCACCCGGGCCTCTTGCGCGCGGGCAAGTGCGGTGAGCGCGGGGAAAGCGGCAAGGTCGAACCAGCGGGGACCCTGGTCGGGGTAAAGCGCTGACCAGCGGGTCAGGGTGACCGTGTAGACGCCAAGCGGCGTGGCGGCGGCAAACAGCCGGGGGTGCCGGGCCGCGGCGGCGTCCAGCAGGGCAAAGTGGCGGTTCATCCGGGCAGAGATGATCTCTTTGTGGCCGGCATGGGCGTCGGTCGGGGCATACTGGTGCGGATAGAAGATCTGGCGCAGATCGGCATGGGCCGAGTTCGACAGGAAGAACAGCCATTTCAGGAACACCGGACGGTCCGGATCGCCGGGGGCAGGCCCCAGGTGATGCGTGTCGGCCAGCCAAAGCAGGATCGCCCCGGTTTCCGAGATCGGCCCCACGGGCGTTTCCAGCGTCGGGATCAGCCCGGTCGGGTTCAGCGCCCGGTAGGCGGCGCTGTCCTGCTGGCGGCTTTTGCGGTCCACCAAAGCGGTGCGATACGGTAGTCCCGCGCCGTCCAGCACCAGCCGGATGATCAGCGACGCGTTGTCGGGCGCGTAGTGCAGCGTATACATCGACGTCCCTGACTGTCGGAGTGCGGACCTGACCTGAAGTCATGGCGCAAAGCTTGGCGCAAGTCTTGGACGGGGGCAGGTCGAAAAGCGACTCACTTTCGCCGGACTGCGGTTCCGGTGCGGGCTACGGTTAACGCTTCGTCAACCTTGAGCGGCGAGGATCGGACAGCGCGAGAGGGAGGCGGCGATGGTCAAACTGATGGCGGTGGTGATGCTGGTGGCGCTGGTCATGGCGCAGGGCGTGCTGGCACAAGAGCCGGCGGTCACGTCCGGCGATCCGCTGGCCGAGGCGATCACCCGCAACCCCGACCGGTTCGCGGCGCAGATGGTCGATCTGGTGGCGGGCTTTGGCGGACCGGACGGGCTGACGCTGGCCGGGGTCGAGGATCACATCGCGCTGGAACGGGCCGGCGCGCGCGCGTCGGCGATGCGGCGGTTTCTGGCGATGGACCTGAACGGCGACGGCGACGTGGCGCGGGCCGAACTGGCCAAGGCGCAGGCGGCGGCCAGCGCCAGCGCGCGGGGCCGGATGGAACGGGGGTTTCTGGCTGCGGATGCGGACGGCAGCGGCACGGTCGAGGCGGCTGAAATCGCGGCGGATGGCCAGGGGGCCGCCTTGCGGGCGCTGGACGACGGCGAGGCCGATCTTTTGCGGTCGCTGATGCGGCTGGACGGCGATGGCGATGGCGCCCTGACACCGCGCGAGGTGCAGGCGGCGGTGCTTCGGCTGGATCAGGAGGGCTGAAGCGGGCCTGACGGGCCGGGCGGGGCGTAAACCCTCTCGCCCTTGGGGAACCTTTGCGGTATTCGAAGGAAAACCCAAGGGGAGTGCCGCCATGACCGCCGAGCTTTCGCCCATCGACAAGGCCAAGTACGCCGCCGCGCGCCGGTCGGTCGACTTTGTCGAAAACGGGATGAAGCTGGGTCTGGGCACCGGGTCGACCGCCGCCTGGATGGTGCGCTGCCTGGCCGAAAAGGTGAAGGCCGAGGGGATCTCGGTCACCTGCGTGGCAACGTCGAAGCGCACGGCGGACCTGGCGCGCGACCTGGGCCTGACGGTTGTCGGGATGGATGACGTCAAATGGCTGGACCTGACCATCGACGGCGCGGACGAGTTTGACCCGAACCTGAACCTGATCAAGGGCGGCGGGGCGGCGCTGCTTCAGGAAAAGATCGTGGCGACGGCCAGCGACCGGATGATCGTGATCGCGGATGCAGCGAAGGAAGTGGCGCAGCTGGGCGCGTTTCCGCTGCCGGTCGAAGTGATCCCGTTCGGCTGGCAGACCACCAAGGCGCTGATCGAGGAAACGCTGTACAGCCTGGACGTGCTGAACCGCGAAGTCACCTTGCGGACCCATCGCGGCAAGCCGCTGAAGACGGACGAAAGCCATTATATCCTGGACCTGAACCTGCGCCGGATCGGCAACCCGCGCCAGTTGGCGCTGGTCTTGAACCAGATCCCGGGCGTGGTGGAAAACGGCCTGTTCATCGACATCTGCGACGTGGTGGTGATCGGCAACGGCGACGGTCGGGTGACAGTGCGCGACATCAACTCGGGCCGGATCGAGGACGGGACGGTCAACCTGGCCGACAGCGGCAACATCTTTGCCGATCTGGGCGACTGACCGGGTGGTCACCGCGTGGTGACCGATGGATCGACCGGGCCGGGGCCTGGGGGCTTTCGGCGGCGGGGGCGACCGCCCAAGTCTGGCAGGCAACAGCGGCAACGGAACGGAACATGACTTTCGACTACGACCTTTTTGTCATCGGCGGCGGTTCGGGCGGGGTGCGCGCGGCGCGCGTCGCCTCGGGCGAGTATGGGGCAAAGGTCGGTCTGGCCGAGGAAAGCCGCATGGGCGGGACCTGCGTCATCCGGGGCTGCGTGCCGAAAAAGCTGATGGTGTTCGCCAGCGGCTTCCCCGAAGCGTTCGACGAAGCGCGGGCCTATGGCTGGGAGGTCGGTGCGGCGCGCTTTGACTGGACGCGGTTCCAAAGCCATCTGGCGACCGAGCTGGACCGGCTGGAGGCGGCCTATCGGTCGACGCTGAGCAACGCGGGCGTGGTGGTGCATGACGCCCGCGCGACGCTGGTCGATCCGCACCGGGTGCGGCTGGCGGACGGACAGGAATTCAGCGCGCGGCATATCCTGGTGGCGACGGGTGGGCGGCCCTTCGTGCCCGAGTTTCCGGGGGCGGAGCTGGCGGTCACCTCGAACGGGATGTTCGACCTGGCCACCCTGCCAAAGCGGGCGTTGGTGGTGGGCGGCGGCTATATCGCATCCGAATTCGCCTGCATCCTGCATGGGCTGGGGGTCAAGGTCAGCCAGTACTATCGCGGGGCGCAGATCCTGCGCGGCTTTGACGACGAGGCGCGGGGCCATATCTCGAACGCGATGCGGGCGCGGGGGATCGACATTCATTGCGGCACCGACGTGATGCGGCTGGAGCGGACCCAGGGCGGGATCCGGGCGGTGGCGACGGACGGGACCGAACGCGAGTTCGACCTGGTGATGTACGCCACCGGGCGGCGGCCGAACACCGAAGGCCTGGGGCTGGAGGCACTGGGCGTCAGCCTGGGCCGGCAGGGCCAGATCGAGGTGGACCGCTACAGTCAGACCGGGGTGCCGTCGATCTTTGCGGTAGGCGACGTGACGGGCCGGATCAACCTGACCCCGGTCGCGATCCGCGAGGGCCATGCCTTTGCCGACACGGTCTTTGGCGCGAAGCCGACCGCGTTCGATCATGAGCTGGTCGCCAGCGCCGTGTTCACCCAGCCCGAAATGGGGTCGGTGGGCCTGAGCGAGGAAGCCGCGCGCGCGCAGGAACCGATCGAGGTCTACTCGACCGCGTTCCGCCCGATGAAGGCGGCGTTTGCCGGAAAACCCGACCGGGTCTTGATGAAGCTGATCGTGTCGCAGGCCACGCGCAAGGTGCTGGGCTGCCACATTGTCGCGCCCGAGGCGGGGGAAATGATCCAGCTGGCGGCCATCGCGATCCGCATGGGCGCGACCAAGGAAGATTTCGACCGGACCTGCGCCGTCCACCCGACGATGGCGGAAGAGCTGGTCACGATGCGAAAACCGACAAGAAGCGCCTGACTGCGGCATCATCGCGGGTTGATTTTCAGCCCAGGATGACCAGCTAAGGCATGATGCGAAAAGAGAGGTTCTGATCCATGGCAGGAAGTGGTGGCCCCTGGGGCGGCGGTGGCGGTCCGGGCGACGAAGACCGGACGGGCGGCGGCAGGGGCAACAAGGAGGACGACGACCGCCGTGGCGGGCGTCCCGGCCAGGGTGGAACCCCGATTCCCGAGATCGACCAGCTGGTGAAGCGCGGTCAGGAACAGTTGCGCGTGCTGATGGGCGGGCGTGGCAATCGCGGCACTGGCGGTCCGGGCGGCGGCCAAAGCGGCCCGACCCTGACGCCACAGGGCATCGCCCTGGGCGCGCTGGCGCTGGTGGCGGTCTGGGCCTTCATGTCGTTCTATTCGGTCCGGCCGGAAGAACGGTCGGTCGAGCTTTTCCTGGGCGAAAGCTCGGGCGTGGGCGATCCGGGGCTGAACTTTGCCCCGTGGCCGATCGTGAGCTACGAAAAGGTGCAGGTCACCGGCGAACGGACCACCGACATCGGCAGCCAGGCCGGGGCGGACGAATCCGGGCTGATGCTGACCCGCGACCAGAACATCGTGGACATCGGGTTCCAGGTGGTGTGGAACATCTCGGACCCCGAGAAGTACCTGTTCAACCTGGCCGACCCGGAAAACACCATCCGCGCGGTCAGTGCCAGCGCGATGCGCGACATCATCGCCCGGTCAGAACTGTCTCCGATCCTGAACCGCGACCGGGGCGTCATCGCATCCGACCTGCGGACGGCGGTGCAGGCGACGCTGGACAGCTACAACGCCGGGATCACGGTCATTCGTGTGAACCTGCAGGTGGCCCAGCCCCCGCGAGAGGTGATCGACGCCTTCCGCGAAGTGCAGGCCGCGCAGCAGGAACGCGACCGGCTGGAGAAAGAGGCCGACGCCTATGCCAACCAGGTCACCGCCGGTGCCCGCGGTGAGGCGGCGCGGCTGATGGAAGCTGCCGAAGGCTATCGCGCCGAGGCGGTGAACGGCGCGCAGGGTGAAGCAGCGCGGTTCCTGTCGGTCTTTACCGAATACGTGAAAGCGCCGGAAATCACCCGGCGGCGGCTGTATCTGGAAACCATGGAGCGGGTTCTGGGCGGCATGAACAAGGTTATCCTGGACGGCGTGTCCGGGGATGAGGCGGGCGGTCAGGGCGTGGTGCCCTTCCTGCCGCTGAACGAGCTTGGCCGGATGACGCCCGCCCAAGGGGCCGGCACGGCAGGAGGGTCGAACTGATGCGCGCGATGTATGTCATTCCGGCCGTGGTGCTAGTGGGGGTTGTGGCCCTGTCCTCGGTCTTCATCGTGGACGAACGCAAGAAGGCGCTGGTCTTGCAGTTCGGTCAGGTCATGCAGGTCAAGCAGACCCCCGGACTGGGCTTCAAGGTGCCGTTCCTGCAGGACGTGGTCTATTACGAGGACCGGATCCTGGGCCTGCAGACCCAGCCGGTCGAAGTCACGCTGCTGTCGGATCGCCGTCTGGTGGTGGACGCCTTTGCCCGCTGGCGCATCGTCGATCTGGTGACGTTCCGCCAGGCGGTCGGGGCCAGCGGCGAAGAGCGGGCGCAACAGTTGCTGGGCAACATCCTGACCCAGGCGATCCCGGAAGTGCTGGGCAACGCGACGCAGGATCAGGTGCTGAGCCTGGACCGCACAGCGCTGATGACGCAGATCCTGACCATCGCCAAACGCGAAGGCGCGGCGCTGGGGATCGACGTGATCGACGTGCGCCTGACGCGCACCGACCTGCCGGAACAGAACCTGGAGGCGACCTTTGCCCGGATGCGCGCCGAACGCCAGCGCGAGGCGGCGGACGAAAAGGCGCGCGGCGGCGAAGCGGCTCAGCGGGTGCGGGCCTCGGCCGACCGGACGGTGATCGAGCTGACCTCGGACGCGAAACGCCAGGCCGAGGTGATCCGCGGCGAGGCGGATGCCGAACGGAACCGGATTCTGGCCGAAGCCTATGGCCAGGACCCCGAGTTCTTTGCCTTCCTGCGGTCGCTGACGGCCTATGAGACCAGCCTGAAGGGCGAGAATTCGTCGATCGTCATGCGCCCCGACAGCGAGTTCTTCGACTATCTGCGGTCGAACGAAGCGCCGGTTGCGGCGGCCCCGGTCGAGGCTCCGGTGGCGGCTCCGGTGGTGGCTCCGGCCGCGCCATGAGCCTGCTGGCATGAGCCTGGTGGCGCTGGCCCTGGGGTTGGTGCTGGTTGTCGAGGGGCTGGTGCTTGCACTGGCCCCGCGACGGGTCGAGGACGCGTTGCGCGCGCTGGCCAGCCTGACGGTGGAAAACCGCCGTCTGGTCGGGCTGGGCGCGCTGGCGCTGGGCGTGGCGCTGGTCTGGCTGGGGCGTCCGCTGTAGGACGCCCGCGCCCGGGCATGACAAATCCCTTCACATCGCCTTGAAGCAGCGTGACGGGGTTTGCATTGCGCTTCGGCTTCACTAACTGTTCTGATGTCGCTTGACGGTGGTGCCCATGATCGGCCCGCCGACCCCAGACCATCTGATGAACAGGAGTGCGTCCCCGTGCCCGATCTGACCCCTTCAATCCGGACCGCGCTGCGGTCCAGCACGCTTTTGGCGCTGGTGCTTGGTTTTGGACTGAGCGTCGCCCCCGCCCAGGAGGTGCAGGCGTTCGGTGCGCCCGAAAGCTTTGCCGACCTTGCCGAACAGTTCAGCCCCGCCGTGGTGAACATCACCACCTCGGCCCTGATCGCCGCCCCCGCCGATGGCCTGCCCATGGTGCCGGAAGGCAGCCCGTTCGAGGATTTCTTCGATGACTTCGGCGGCCCGGGCGGCCCCGGTGGCCAGCAACGGTCCGAGGCCTTGGGCTCGGGCTTCGTGATTTCGGAAGACGGCTTCATCGTCACGAACAACCACGTGATCGAAGGCGCCGACGAGATCATGATCGAGTTCTTCTCGGGCAAGAAGCTGCCGGCAAAGCTGATCGGGACCGACCCCAAGACCGACATCGCGGTGCTGAAGGTCGAAGCGGGCGAGCCCCTGCCGTTCGTGACCTTCGGCAATTCCGACCTGATGCGGGTCGGCGACTGGGTGATGGCGATGGGCAACCCGCTGGGCCAGGGCTTTTCGGTGTCGGCCGGGATCGTGTCGGCCCGGGGACGCGAGCTGTCGGGGTCCTATGACGATTTCATCCAGACCGATGCCGCGATCAACCGGGGCAACTCGGGCGGGCCGTTGTTCAACATGGATGGGCAGGTGGTGGGGGTGAACACCTCGATCCTGTCGCCGAATGGCGGGTCGATCGGGATCGGGTTCTCGATGTCGTCGAACGTGGTCACCAAGGTCGTGGATCAGCTGAAGGAATTCGGCGAGACGCGGCGCGGCTGGCTGGGCGTGCGCATCCAGGACGTGACGCCCGACGTGGCCGAGGCGATGGGCCTGGCCGAAGCGGCGGGCGCGCTGGTCACCGACGTGCCGGAGGGCCCGGCCAAGGATGCGGGCGTGACGGCGGGCGACGTGATCACCCGCTTCAACGGCGAAGAGGTGGCGGATGCGGGCGACCTCACGCGTCGGGTGGCCGATGCGCCAATCGGCGAGGCGGTGCCGGTGATCGTGCTGCGCGAGGGCAAGACCGAGACGCTGGCGGTGACGCTGGGCCGCCGCGAAGAGGCCGAGGCCGAGACGATGCCCGCCAGCGCCCCGGCGCCGGACGAGCCGCAGGAGATGGAGACGCTGGGTCTGACGCTGGCGCCCCTGGACGACGACATGCGGTCGCGGTTGGGAATGGACGCCTCGGCCGAGGGGCTGATGATCCTGGCGGTCGATCCGGCGTCCGAGGCCTATACCAAGGGCCTGCGCGAGGGCGATCTGATCACCGAGGCTGGACAGGCGCGCGTGCAGCGGCTGCAGGATCTGGAGGACCGGATCCAGGAGGCCAAGGACGCGGGGCGCAAGTCGCTGCTGCTGCTGATCCGCCGGGGCGGTGACCCGCGGTTCGTGGCGCTGTCGATCGAGTAGAGCCGTCCGTTTCAGGACAGGCGTGGCGGCGGGGAAATCCTGCCGCCATTTCTTTTGGCGCTGTGGCTGGCACAGAGGCGGAATTTTCGAAAATTCCGGTCCGATTTCTTTGAAGAAATCGGGGCCCGGGGCCCGGCGTCGGGTCAGGGTTGGTCGCCCGCGCGGGTGCCATCGGGGCGAAAGCCGGGTTCCAGCAGGCGGTCCAGAAGCGGCGAGAGATCCTCGATCGTCTCGGCCACGACATGCACCACCCCCGCCTCGCGCTGCAGCTTGCCGGTCACCCGCAAAAGCCGCCCCGCGATGACCGCCCGGCGGAAGCGGTCGTAGACATTGGCCCAGACGACGACATTCGCCGTGCCCGTCTCATCCTCGAGCGTGACGAAGATCACCCCCTTGGCGGTCCCCGGCCGCTGGCGCACCAGCACAAGGCCCGCCACCGTGACCCGCGCCCCGGCGGGTGGTTCGCCCAGCCGTGCGGCAGGCAACGCCCGGGGCGGGCGCGGCCAGGAGCTGCGATAGGCGGGGGCAAAGCGGTCCAGCATGAGAACAATACTAGAACAAATCCGCCGCGCCGCAAGCCCCGCTGCGGCGGCGCGACCTCTGGCAAATCGGGGCGAACTGGCCTATGTCGAACCAACCGATCCCTGGAGACCAAGATGGCGAAGATCACCTATGTGGAACATTCCGGCCGCGAGCATGTCGTCGACGTGGCCAATGGCCTGACCGTCATGGAAGGCGCGCGCGACAACGGCATTCCGGGGATCGAGGCCGATTGCGGCGGCGCCTGCGCCTGTTCCACCTGCCATGTCTATGTCGATCCGGCCTGGGTCGAAAAGCTGCCGAAGAAGGACAGCATGGAAGAGGACATGCTGGACTTCGCCTGGAACCCCGACCCGGTGCGGTCGCGCCTGACCTGCCAGATCAAGGTCAATGACGCGCTGGACGGTCTGCGCGTGCAGATGCCGGAAAAGCAGATCTGATGCGTCTGGCGGGGGCGGTTCTGCTGGCCCTGCTGCCGACCGCTGCCCTGGCAGACACCATCGACCATGTCGAGACGCGCGCCGACGCGCCGGACGGCTGGGACCATGATCGCCCGGCCTGGCCGGTCTGGGCACAGCTGTCCCATCCGACGGATCGCTATGACCACGACGTGCTGGGCGGCCTGCCGCCCTGGGAGGTGCTGGAGGTCGGGGCCGTCTCGTGCGGGGCCTGTCGGCATGGATCGGAAAACACCTGGGTCCGCCTGCCCAAGGAACTGGTCTTCGAGGATGTCGCGCCACGGCTGTGGGATGTCACCGGCGACGGGCGTCCCGAAATCGTGGTGGTGGAAAGCCACATCGCCAAGGGCGCGCGGCTGGCGGTCTGGTCCTATGCCGACATCGGGGGCGACCTGACCCGGCTGGCCACGACCCCGTTCATCGGTCAGCCGCACCGCTGGCTGGCCCCCGCCGGGATCGCCGATTTCGACGGGGATGGCCGGGTGGAAGTCGCCTATGTCGACCGGCCTCACCTGCAGGCCGAGCTGGTCTTTGTCCGGCTGGAGGGGGACCGGTTGGTCGAGACGCTTCGTCTGCCCGGGCTGACCAACCACCGGATCGGCGAGATGACGATTTCGGGCGGCCAGCGCGACTGCGGCGCCGGGCCAGAGCTGGTGCTGGCGTCAAAGGACTGGACCCGGGTGATGCGGGTGCGGGGCGGGCAGGTGGCCGAGCTGGGGCCGATGCCACCGGACGGCCTGCGCGTTCCGCCCTGCTGAGCCCTGCGGTCAGTGCGACGTGCGGGTGACCAGCCGGTCGGCCTTCTTGCGCACCAGCACGGACCGCAGGTCGTGCATCGCAAGCAAAAGCGTGTCGGTCACCGCTTCAAGCTGATCCTCGGTCGCGCGGGACTGGGCCCATTGCGTCGTCAGGTTCAGATGATCGACGGCGCGCAGGATGTCATCGACCTCGCGCCGGGCCAGAAGCGCCTGCCGGTCGGCCAGCCAGCGCGCAATGGCCTCCAGGTCGGCCGCGGTCAGAGTGACCTCGCCATGCGGTTTGACGTTGCCGTTCCGGGTGTTGACCGTGGCGATTTCGTCCATCTCGATCCGCCGCTGGCGGTTTTCGGTGCTGATGCGAAACACGATGGCACCGTTGTCGCGCACGCGGAAGAAGTAGTCTGGCAGATCAGCCGTCATCTTGTCGCCTGCACCCCTGTTGCCCGCCTGTCCCTGGCCAGCCCGTCATTTGCCACTCCGCCCCGCCATTCCTTTCGCAGCGGCGGGGCTTCGTCAACCCGGATACACGGGGAAATCCCGACCCGGGTTGCGCTGCCGTCAGACCAGCGCCGCGCAGAAGGTCTGGATGCGGCTGCACGCCTCCCGCAGGACCTCGTCGCTGGTGGCGTAGCTGACGCGAAAGTTCGGGCTGACGCCGAAGGCCGCGCCGAAGACCACGGCAACGCCGGTTTCCTCCAGAAGCGCGGTTGCAAACACCTCGTCATTGGTGATCAGCGTGCCCGCGGGCGTTGCCTTGCCGATGCAGCCGGAAATGTCGGGGTAGACGTAGAACGCGCCCTCGGGCTTTGGGCAGCGGATGCCGGGGGCCTGGTTCAGCATCGACACCACAAGGTCGCGCCGTCCCTGGAAGACGCGGCGCCAGTCGGCCAGAAAGTCCTGCGGGCCGGACAAGGCCTCCAGCGCGGCATGCTGGCTGACCGAACAGGGGTTCGAGGTCGATTGCGACTGGATCGTCCCCATCGCCTTGATCAGCGCCACGGGACCCGCCGCATAGCCGATCCGCCAGCCGGTCATCGCATAGGCCTTGCTGACGCCGTTGCAGGTGAGGGTCCGGTCGTAGAGGCCGGGTTCGACCTCGACCGGGGTGCAGAATTCGAAGTCGTCGAAGACCAGGTGTTCGTACATGTCGTCCGACATCACCCAGACCTGCGGGTGACGCATCAGGACATCGGTCAGCGCCTTGAGTTCGGCGCGGGTATAGCCCGCCCCGGTCGGGTTCGACGGCGAGTTGAAGATGAACCATTTCGTCTTCGGGGTGATCGCCGCCTCCAACTGCGCGGGCGTCAGCTTGAAGTCGGTGTCGATCCCGCAGGTGATGCAGACGGGGGTGCCCCCAGCCAGAAGCACCATGTCGGGATAGCTGACCCAGTAGGGCGCGGGGATGATCACCTCGTCCCCCGGATTGCAGGTCGCCATCAGCGCGTTGTACAGGATCTGCTTGCCGCCGGTGCCGACGCTGACTTGCGCAGGCGTGTAGGTCAGGCCGTTCTCGCGCAGGAATTTCCCGCAGATCGCGGCCTTCAGTTCGGGGATGCCGTCCACGGCGGTGTAGCGGGTCTTGCCCGCGTCGATCGCCCGTTTCGCCGCGTCGCGAATGTGTTCGGGCGTGTCGAAATCCGGCTCTCCTGCGCCCAGGCCGATGACATCGCGGCCCTCGGCCTTCAGCTGCTGCGCCTTGGTGGTGACGGCGATGGTCGGTGAGGGTTTGACCCGTGCCAGCGTGTCAGAGAGGAAGGCCATCAAGCGCCCCTTTCGAAAGGGTGGAGTTTCGGTTCCGCCTGTCTTAGGGTCCGGCCCGAAACGGTTCAAGCAGGAACAGGCGCAAGGATGACCGAGACGGCTGATGCACGCCTGAAGCGGCTGGGGATGCGGTCCTGGCGGCGCGGGATGAAAGAGATGGACCTGGTGCTGGGCCCGTTTGCGGACGCGCATCTGGCCGGGATGTCAGAGGCCGAGCTTGCGGTCTACGACGCGCTTCTGGCCGAGAATGATCAGGACCTGATGGCCTGGATCCTGGGGCAAGGCCGGGCGCCTGACGCGCTGGCGCCGCTGCTGGACCGGATCGCCACGGCGGCGAAACGGCGGCTGACGCCGGAAAACTGACGCGGATTCCGCGCAAGTTTACGAAATGTTTGCGGTTTGTGCTGATTCTACCCCGGTCGAACGGTGGAGAAATGGTATGACGCATCACGTCCCGGTGCTGGACGGATCGCAGAAGGCGTTCCTGTCTTGCTATCTTGAAAACTTGGCATTGGTCGAGCGGCTGCACCGGCTGCTTCTGGATGTCATCAAGGATGAATTCGAACGGCTGGGCATCCTGGAGATCAACTCGGTCCAGGCGCTGCTTCTGTTCAACATCGGCGAGAACGAGGTGACCGCCGGGGAGCTGAAGTCGCGCGGCTACTATCAGGGGTCGAATGTCAGCTACAACCTGAAGAAGCTGGTCGAACTTGGCTACATGCACCACCAGCGGTCCGACATCGACCGGCGGTCGGTCCGGGTGCGGCTGACGGAAAAGGGCCGCCATGTGCGCGGGCTGATCGGCGAGCTGTTCGCGCGCCACGCCGAAGGGATCGAACGCCGCGCGCTGGTGGACACCAGCGGGATGGACGAGATCAACACCGCGCTGCGCCGGATGGAACGGTTCTGGAGCGAGCAGATCCGGTATATCTACTAGCGCTCAGTTCACCTTGCGGGCGGGCAGGAAGGGCAGGGGGGCGACGGGCAGGCCGTCCTCCATCATCTTGCGGGCGTCCTCCAGCTTGGCCTCGCCGTGGATCGGTCGTTCCGGCGCCTCGCCGGCGTGCATGGCACGGGCCTC
>JAKQLM010000012.1 GCA_029567145.1 Pseudomonadota bacterium | reverse complement strand
TATAGGTGGCAACGCCCTTGCCGCCCTTGAAGCGCAGCCAGATCGGGAAAATGTGTCCGGCAAAGGCCGCGAGACCAGCAATGATTGCCGCGCTTTCGCCGAGCCAGTAGCGCGCGATCAGTACGGCCGCCGCGCCTTTTGCCGCATCGAGCAGCAGTGTTGCCGCTGCCAGCGGCCGGTTGCCGGTGCGCAGGACGTTGGTCGCGCCGATGTTGCCCGACCCGATCTGGCGCAGGTCGCCCAGGCCCACGGCGCTGGTGACGACAACGCCAAAGGGGATTGAGCCGAGAAGATAGGCCAGCACCACGGTCAGGGCCAGCAGCAGGGGGTCGGTCGTGATCGGGGGCATGGGTCAGGCGTCCGCTTGAAAGACCCGCGTCCCGGCGACGTAGGTGGCCAGCACCTTACCCTCCATCCTTGCGCCGTCAAACGGGGTGTTCTTGGATTTCGACCGTAGGCGGAAGCGGTCCATCAGGAAGGGCGCATCGGGGTCGAACAGGATCAGGTCGGCAGGCGCCCCGGGCGTCAGGCGGCCCTGGGGCAGGCCCAGCCGGTTTGCCGGGTTCAGCGCCATGGCGCGAAACAGGGCGGGCAGGTCCAGATGCCCGGCGTGATAGAGGCGCATCGCGGCAGGCAGGAAGGTTTCCAGCGCGACGGCACCCGAGGCGGCATCCTCGAACGGCAGGCGTTTCGATTCCTCGTCCGCCGGGGTGTGGAAGGACGAGATGATGTCAATCGACCCATCGGCGACGGCAGCGACCATGGCCAGGCGGTCAACCTCGGACCGCAGCGGCGGGGTGAACTTGAAGAAGGTGCGGTAGTCGCCCACGTCGAATTCGTTCAGCGTCAGGTGGTGGATCGAGGTTCCGGCGGTGACATCCAGCCCAGCCGCCTTGGCGCGGGTCAGGGCGGGCAGCGACTTCGCCGTGGTGATCTGGTCGGCGTGGTAGCGCACGCCCGTCAGCTCGACCAGGGCAAGGTCGCGCTCCAGCCCCATGCGCTCGGCCATGGGGGAAACCGCGGGGATGCCGCGCAGGGACGCGAACTTGCCCGAGGTGGCGGAAGCCCCGGCGGACAGGCC
>JAKQLM010000008.1 GCA_029567145.1 Pseudomonadota bacterium | reverse complement strand
GTCACGACCCCGCAGGTGCGGCATGGCATAGCTGATGATCGCAAGGTTGAGGCAGACATAGGCGCCGTAGAAGGCGAGGTGCCCGTGCGCGGCGGTGATCTGCGTGCCGTGGGTGTAGTAGTTCACCCCGTGCAGCGTGTGCAGGAAGCCCCAGACGCCCGCCCCGAAGAACGCCAATGTGGCGCAGCCAAGGGACCACAGGAGGGCGGCCTTGTTCGGATGGTCGCGGCGGCCCTTCCAGACCATCACGAAGGCAAAGGACATCATCGCGAAGAAGGGGACGACCTCGAAGCTAGAGAAGATCGAGCCGATCCACTGCCAGTAGCCCGGCGTGCCGATCCAGAAGTAGTGGTGGCCGGTGCCAAGGATGCCCGAGAAAAGGGCAAGGGCAGCGATGACGTAAAGCCACTTTTCGACGACCTCGCGGTCCACGCCCGTCAGTTTCAGCATAAGGAAGGCGAGGATCGAGGCCATCACCAGTTCCCAGGTGCCTTCGACCCAGAGGTGGACGATGTACCACCAGTACATCTTGTCGAGGGCAAGGTTGTCGGGGTTCACGAAGGCGAACAGGAACAAGAGCGACAGGATCCAGAGACCCAACAGGAGGATGTTGGTGATCGCGGTCTTCTTGCCCGCAAGGACGGTCATCGAGATGTTGTAAAGGAAGATCAGGGCCGCGACGACGATACCGACCTTGACCCATTTGGGTTGCTCGATGAACTCACGCCCCTCGTTGCCAAGAAGCCAGTTGCCGTCGAAGAGGTTGAAGAGATAGGTCACGACGACCCCAGCGGTGCCGAGGACGAAGATCGCCAGTTGCAGCCAGGCAAGCATGGGGGAGTGGATCTCGCGCTCTGATTCCTCGGGCACAAGGTAGTAGGCGGCCCCGAAGAAGCCCAGCAGCAGCCAGACCACGAGGCTGTTGGTGTGCAGCATCCGACCGACGTTGAACGGGATCAGGTCGGACAGGAAGTTCGGGCTGACATAGGTCCAGCCCAGCAAGAGGCCCATCGACACCTGGACGGCGAAGAGGGCAAGGGCGACGGCAAAGTAGCCGAGCGCGATTTTCTGCGATTGGTATTTCATGGCGTTTCCCCCTTAGCCCGCATCATTCGGCGGCCAGTCCTGCGCGCGGATCGTGTCGGTCCACAGCAGGAAGTCGGCGAGGTTCTGGTATTCGGCGTCGGTCAGGCCGAAGTTCGGCATCTGACGGCGGCCTTCGATCCCCGTTGGCATGGCATCCATCCAGCCTTTGAGCGCATCAAACGCCCCTTGATGGTCGCCCTCGGCGACGCCCCAGCGGGTCATCACGTTGCCCAGTTCCGGCGCGAAGTAGGCGCCTTCACCAAGAATGGTGTGGCAGTTGATGCAGGCGTGCTTTTCCCACAGGTATTTGCCCGCCGCGACGCTTTCGGTCAGCGTGGCACGGTCGGTCGAAGTGTTGACGATGTAGTAGTGTGACTGGACCGTGAGGCCCACGAATATCAGGATGAAGAACAATGACCCGCCGTAAAAGATGTTCCGGGCCATGCTCTTGGTCATGACTTCGCGCATGGCGGAATCCTTCCCGGAGCGTTTCAGGTAACGTGGGTGTGTACCTTTGGACGGCGGGGGGCCTTAACCAAAGTCAACCGGCGGGGTGCGACAATTGGGCGGGGGTGACGGGCACCGGAATTTTTGAAAATTCCGGTCCGGAGCCTTTGAAGGCTCCGATGCGATTTCTTCGAAGAAATCGCCCTTTGTCATCAAGCGAGAGTTTCGATGCGGGCGTCCGGGAACGCGCTGAGCGTGCGGTCGATGGCGGGGCGGTCCATCAGGCAAAAGGCTGTGGACAGGGCATCGGCGACAGCGGCGCGGGGGGCGCTGACGCTGACAGTCTGCCAGCGCGGCGGCTGGCCCTGCGGCCCAAGGATATGGGGCTGGCCGTTCACCAGTGTCCCACGCGGCGAGGACGTGGCCAGGGCGCGATTCGTCAGCCGGGTTTCGGCCAGGGGTGTGCCCTCTGGGCCAGTGATCTGGACGGGCCAATCGCCCTGTCCAAGGGCGGCGATTTCGCCCATGTCGACCAGCGCGTCGGAAAAGCCATATGCGCGCAATAGGTCGGCGATCCGGTCGGCGGCCCAGCCTTGCGCGATGCCGTTCAGGGTCAACGCCTGACCCCGGTCGAGGCGGATTTCCTGTTCCGACAGGCGGACGCGGTCCCAGCCGATCAGGCTGCGCGCGGCGTCGGGGTCGGTGCCGGTGGCAAGCGCCAGCCAGAGCGGCTGGACGGTCGGGTCAAACGCGCCGCCGGTCGCTTGGTGGACCTGACCAGCCAGGGTCACAAGGTCCAGAAGGTCGGGCGACGGCCAGGCAAGGTGCCCGTCACGGTTCAACCGGGTGAGCGCCGAATCGCGGTAGAGGGACGCAACGCCCTCGATGCGCCGGATTTCGGCGTCCACCCTTGCAAAGGTCTGGCGGGCCTGGTGCGGGTCGGCTCCGATCAGGCGCAGCGTCAGGGCCGTGCCAAGGCCGGCGCCGTGCCATTCGGTCAGGGTCCCTGCATGGCCCGGCAAGGGGATCAGCGCGGCGGCCGAAAGCGAAAGGAAACGGCGGCGGTTCATGACGGGGGCCTTCCGGCAGGGGCGCGGGGGACGCGGGGGCCCCAGAAGACCGGCCAGTAGGTGAGGGTGAAAAGGGTAAAGGCCAGCAGCCACAGTGCCCCTGCGGTCAGGACAGCGGGGGTGTAAAGCGACGGGATGGCCGATCCGGCAAAGCGGGCCAGCGCGGCCAGCGGCACCAGCGCGTAGGCCAGGACGACCGGGCCGGGGGCGATCAGCGCCCTTCCGGTGTGGCCCAGCGAGGCGCGGGTCATCATGGCCAGCGTCATGCCCCCGACCCCGCCGATGCCAAGCAGGTGCAGGGCGGCGACTTCCGAGGTGAGGTTCAGGTTGGCAAGGCCAAGGGCGACAAGTCCGGCGGCGTTCACGGCATAGGACAGGTGCAGCGTCCAGAGAATCGGCTTGTCACGGGTCCAGAGCCCCTGCCAAAGCGCCACGCGGACAAGGCCGGCACCTCCGGCGAGAAGGGCGACGGGGGCGAGGATCGGCAGCGGCACCGCCAGAAGGTACCCGGTGGTCAGACCCAGCGCCGCGACGATCGACAGCCCTGCGAGGGGCTTGGGGTTGCGGGGCAGGTGATGCTCGCGCCCGGACTGGACCATGGCGTTGCGGGTGAATCCGGGGGTGACGCGGCCACCCAGCACCATGATCATCGTGGACAGCGTCAGCAGGCCCACGCGCAGGCCGGACCAGAGGGTATCGCCGGTCCAGCCCAGCCATTCCAGGTGGACCAGCAGGTTGCCGGTCCAGAACAGTGCGAGGAGAAGGAGAAAGACCATCTGCTGCGGCTTCGGGGACCGGATCAGCTGGGTCACGATGTTCAGGGACAGGACCGGGATAAAGGCAAGATCGGCTGCCGCGACAAGGCCGGGCGGCAGGTGCGCCGAACCCGAGACGGCAAGGCGCCCGGCCAACCAGAGCATGCTGGCCAGAAGGATGAACCGATGCGGCGCGGATTTGCCGCCGGTCCAGCTTGGGACGGCGGTCAGGAAGAACCCGCCCAGCACCGCCGCGCCGTAGCCGAAGATCATCTCGTGCGCGTGCCAGAGATGCGGGGGCGCGGCGGTGGGCAGCTCGATCAGGCCGCCCGTGGCGAGGGTGGTCAGGTAAAGCTCCCACACCAGCATCGACAGGATCGCGAAGACCCCGGCAAAGAAGAAGAACACGCGGAAGCCGTCGCCGAACAGGCGCTTGAGGGCGGTCATGGGGCGGCTCCTTCCGCGCGGGCGCGGCGTTTCAGGACGGGGCATTGTGAACCGTCGTTCATGATCACCTGACAGCGCAGGCAGAGGACGCATTCATTGGCGTTGATCCGGCCGATGGCGTCGATTGCGCCGACGGTGCATTTCGTTTCGCACATCCGGCATTCGCGGCCGCATTGCGGGCGGCGCTTCAGCCAGTCGAAGATTTTCAGCTTGGCCGGGATCGCAAGGCCAGCACCAAGCGGGCAGAGGTAGCGGCAGTAGAAGCGCTCGATGAAAAGGCCTGCGGTCAGGAGGGCCGCGACAAAAAGAAGGAACGGCCAGGCGCGGATGAATCGTAGGGAAATGGCGGTCTTGAACGGCTCGGCTTCGGCCAGGATCAGGGCGTCGTGCATCGAGTAGAACGATAGGGCAAGGATGCCCATGAAGAGGCTGTACTTGATCACCCACAGCCGTTCGTGCAGCGCCTGCGGGACGGCGATCTGCCGGACGCCAAGCTTCTGTGCGGCGGCGTTGGTCAGTTCCTGAAGCGCGCCGAACGGGCAGAGCCAGCCACAGTAGACCCCCCTGCCCCAGAACAGCATCCCCAGCGCGGTGAAGCCCCAGAGGATGAAGATGACGGGTTCGATCAGGAACGTCTCCCAGCGGAAGCCCGTCAGCAGGGAATGAACGAAGGCCACGACCTGCACGACGGAAAGCTGGCCGTTCAGGCCCATGCCGAGGACAAGGAAGGTGGAGGCAAGAAAGCTGAGGCGGCCAATGCGCCAGAGGCGGGGTCGGCGGGTGATCCATTCCTGCGCGAACAGGATCAGGGTCAGGACGGTCAGCATCAGGCCGACGATGGCAATCTGCGGGCGTTTCGTCTCCCACGCCTGTTTCCAGAGCGGTTCGGGTTCGGGGGGTGGGGCAAGGCGGAAAGCGTCCGGCAGGGTGTAGGGGAGCGTGACGGTCAGCGCGACCTCTGCATCGGCGGTAGGACGCGTGGCGCGGAGTTCGAGGGTCAGGGGTTGGGTCGGGTCAATCTCGGGCGGAAGGGCGAAGATGCTGATTTCCTTCATCTTCGGCGCGTCCGGCAGGTCCAGCGTCTTGACCATCTGGTAGCGGTCTTCGGTCGGCTGCCAGCGGATGTCGCCCTGCACCACGGTCAGGCGGTCGAAGATACCGGTCTTTTTCCAGTCGGTGCCGCGGTGCGACTGGACGCCCTGGGACATGACGATCAGGGCCGA
>JAKQLM010000814.1 GCA_029567145.1 Pseudomonadota bacterium | reverse complement strand
AGGGACAAGGGCGGCGGCAACCGGAAGGAGCCGGAGGACGAGGTGCGTGTGCCGGTCCTGTAGCCTTGGCCCCGGGCAGGCGGACAGGCGGACAGGCAGACAGGCAGACAGGCGGGCAGGCAGACAGGCAGACAGGCAGACTGGCGAACAGGGGTGGCAGGGCCGGTCATGAGCGCCGTCGGGCGGAGGCGGATGGTTAACGACGGGTTAAGGCTGCGCGCGCCAACCCATTGATCCGATTGAATTTTCGGCTTGACTTGCCGCACGGTCCGATGTAGGACTTGTGGCATGCTAGAAAAAGTGTCGAAGCGGCCCGGGGGTAACCCCGCAGGCCGCTTTTTCATTTTGCCGTGCGGGGGCACGGGGAATGATACGGGGGGTGAACGGGGTAGATGACAATCACGATACGGGACGGCGGCGCGACCCAGGAGGACGTGCTGGCCGTGGCAGAGGGCCTGTACCGGGAAGCGGCGGTCGAGCTTTACCGCACGATCACCGCGCTTCGGGCAGGCGAATTCGCCGAGGTCAAGGCGGCACAGGCGGCGATCCGCGATCTTCGCGCGACGGCCAGCCAGGTGTTGGAGGAAAGGGTTAAAGTTGACAAACTCCGCAAGCAGATTGCCGGTCAGGTCGGAGCCGGAGGCTCACTTGACTTTGAAGGAGCACGGGCTGAAATCGGGCGCCGCCTGGCTTGCCTCCGCGACGCCGGAGGAGGTCACTGAGTTCCTGGGGTCGCTGAGCCAGAACGCGTTTCTGTCGTTGCCCTGGCTGTTCGAGTTCTGGGCCCTGCCGCATCAGTTGCCGCCGCGCGGGGCCTGGAAGACCTGGGTCATCATGGGTGGGCGCGGGGCGGGCAAGACCCGGGCCGGGGCGGAATGGGTGCGCCTGCAGGTCGAAGGGCCGGGGCCGGGCGATCCAGGCCTGGCCCGGCGGGTGGCGCTGGTCGGCGAAACCGTGGACCAGGTGCGCGACGTGATGGTCATGGGCGACAGCGGGATCATCGCCTGCTCGCCGCCCGACCGTAAGCCGGAGTGGCTGGCGTCAAAGCATCAGCTGGTCTGGCCGAACGGGGCGATTGCGCAGGTCTTTTCGGCGCACGAGCCGGACTCGATGCGGGGGCCGCAGTTCGATGCGGCCTGGGCGGACGAGCTGGGCAAGTGGAAAAAGGGTGGCGAGGCCTGGGATCAGCTGCAGTTCGCGCTGCGGCTGGGCAAGAACCCGCGCTGCGTGGTCACGACGACCCCCCGGTCGGTGGAGGTGCTGAAGGCGATCCTGAAGAACCCCTCGACCGTGATCACCCATGCCCCGACCGAGGCGAACCGGGCCCATCTGGCGGAAAGCTTTCTGGCGGAAGTGCAGGCGCGCTATGGCGGGACGCGGCTGGGGCGGCAGGAACTGGACGGCGTGCTGGTCGAGGACGAAGAAGGCGCGCTGTGGACGACCGCGATGCTGGAGCGGGCGCGCGTGGGTGTGGTGCCCGAGTTCAGCCGGATCGTCGTGGCGGTGGACCCGCCGGTGACCGCGACCAAGCAAAGCGACGAATGCGGGATCGTGGTGGTCGGCGCGGACACTCGCGGGGATCCGAAGGACTGGCGGGCGGTGGTGCTGGAGGATGCGTCGGTCAAGGGCGCCTCGCCCGAGGGCTGGGCGCGGGCGGCGCTGGCGGCGATGGAGCGGCACGGCGCGGACCGGCTGGTGGCGGAAGTCAACCAGGGCGGCGATCTGGTGGAGCAGGTGGTGCGGACGATTGACCCGCAGGTGCCGTTCCGCGCGGTCCATGCAACGCGGTCCAAGATGCTGCGGGCGGAACCTGTGGCCGCCTTGTACGAGCAGGGGCGGGTCGCCCATGTCCGGGGGCTGGGCGCGCTGGAGGATCAGATGTGCAAGATGACGGCAGTCGGCTGGAAGGGCAGCGGGTCGCCTGACCGGCTGGACGCGCTGGTCTGGGCGCTGACCGAGCTGATCGTGGCCCCGATGGGCCAGGTCCGGCGACCCACGGTGCGCACGCTGTAGGGCACAGGCCTCCGGCGGGGAAAATTTCGCAAAGATGAAGCCCTTCGGGGTGTTGGGTCCGGTCGCTTGCGGCAGGGGCGTCGGGGGCATGTGCCCGAAGGACAAGGAGCGCGATATGGTGTTCGATTTTCTGCGGAAAGCGCCGGTTGAGGCGGTTCCGGAACGCAAGGCCAGTGCGGTGGGCCGGGTGATCGCCTGGGGCAACTCGGGCCGGGTGGCCTGGAGCCCGCGCGACACCGCAAGCCTGACGCGGACCGGGTTTCAGGGCAATCCGGTGGGGTTCCGGGTGGTGCGGCTGATCGCCGAAGCGGCGGCCGCTTTGCCGCTGGTCTGCCAGAACGGCGAGCAGCGGTTCGAGAGCCATCCGGTGCTGAACCTGATCAGCCGCCCGAACCCGGCCCAGGGCCGGGCGGAGTTTCTGGAGGCGGTCTATGGCTATCTGCTGCTAGCCGGGAACGCCTATGTCGAGGCGACTCCGGGTCTTGAGGCGGTTCCGGGCGAGCTGCACGTGTTGCGGTCGGACCGGATGAACCTGGTTCCGGGCGCGGATGGCTGGCCGATGGCCTATGACTATACCGTCAGCGGGCGGACGCATCGCTATGACGTGAGCGGGCCGGTGAGCCCGATCTGTCACCTCAAGACCTTTCATCCGATGGACGACCATTACGGCTTTTCGCCAATGCAGGCGGCGGCGGTGGCGGTGGACGTGCACAACAGCGCCAGCGCCTGGTCGAAGGCCCTGCTGGACAATGCGGCGCGGCCCTCTGGCGCGATCATCTACAAGGGTGCCGACGGGCAATCGGCGCTGTCCAGCGACCAGTACGACCGTTTGGTCAGCGAAATGGAGGCGCATCATCAGGGCGCGCGCAATGCCGGGCGTCCGATGCTGCTGGAGGGGGGCCTGGACTGGAAGCCGATGGGGTTCAGCCCCAGCGACATGGAGTTCCAG
>JAKQLM010000812.1 GCA_029567145.1 Pseudomonadota bacterium | reverse complement strand
CCCCACCCGCGCCGCCGGGATCAGCTCCAGGATCCCGTCCAGCAGCCCGTTCCCCGCGCGCAGGATCGACACCAGCGCCAGCTTCTTGCCCTCGATCACCGGAGCGTCCATTTCCTCCAGCGGCGTCTCGATCCGCTTCGTGGTCATCGGCAGTTCCCGCGTGACCTCATAGGCCAGCAAAAGGCTGATCTCGCGCAGAAGCTTGCGGAAACTGGCGGTCGAGGTGTCCTTTTCCCGCATCAGGCTCAGCTTGTGCTGGACCAGGGGGTGCGACACGACGGTCAGGTGATCCAGCATTCAGGCCTCCAGAAGCTTTGCGATCCTGGCCTTGGTATCGGCGTCGCAAAAGGCCGCGTCAAGCGACTGGCGCGCGATGCGCCGGAATTGCCCGTCGTCCCAGTCAAAGGCCTTGTGCAACTCCTCATACTCCCGCGCCATGGTGGTGTGAAAGAACGGCGGGTCGTCGGTGCTGATGGTGACCTTCACGCCACGCCGGTCCAGTTCGTTGATCGGATGCGCCTTGAGGTCCGGATAGATTCCCAACGTCACGTTCGACCCCGGACAGACCTCCAGCACGATGCCCTTTTCGGCCAGTTCGTCCACCAGCGCCAGATCCTCGATCGCCCGCACCCCGTGCCCGATCCGCTCCACCTCGAGATCGCGCACCGCGTCGCGCACGCTTTCCGGCCCGCCCCATTCCCCCGCATGCGCCGTCAGCCGCAACCCCGCCTCGCGCGCGCAGTCGAAGGACCAACGAAAATCCTTGGGCGCGCCGACCTTCTCGTCCCCGGCGATGCCAAACCCGACGATCCAGTCCCCCGCCGTCTCCGCCGCACAGCGCGCCGTTTCCCGCGCCTTCTCCGGCCCGAAATGCCGGATGCAGGTGATGATGCCGCGCAGCGTCACGCCCAGATCACGTTCCGCCTGATCCGCCGCCTCCTGCATCGCGTGCAGGTATTCCTTCCAGGCCCCTACGTCCCGCCCGCCGCAGAAGTCAGGCGACACAAACGTCTCCGAATATACAACTCCCGACTTCGCCGACTCCTCCAGCACCGCCAGCACCAAACGCTGATAATCGCGCGGAGACTGCAACGCAGAGGTCGCCGCCTCATAGACCTTCAGGAAATCCCAAAAGTCCTTGTAGCGGTAATTCCCCTGCGCATCGAAGACCCCGACTATATCCAGATGCTTCTCCTTCGCCAGCCCCGCGATAAAGGCGGGGGGCGCCGCGCCCTCCAGATGCAGATGCAATTCGACCTTTGGCAATCCCCTCACGAAACGCTCCCTGATTTCATACTGGTGCAAATATCCCACGGGGGTCCGGGGGTGTGAAACCCCCGGCGCCAGTCACAGGAAACTCCGCCCCGGCCCCTGGCCCTGAACCCCCAGATGCGCCGCCACGCTTGCGCCCACATCCACGAACCCGCACAAGCCGACCTCACGGGGGCCCACGCCCCAGCCCACCACCGGCACCCGTTCCCGCGTGTGTTCGGTCCCGCGCCAGGTCGGGTCGTTGCCGTGATCGGCGGTGAAGATCGCCAGATCGCCGGGCCGAAGCTGCGCGAAGAACCGCGGCAGGCCCGCATCGAACCCCTCCAGCGCCCGGGCATAACCCGACACGTCGCGCGGATGGCCGTACAGCGTGTCAAACTCAACAAAGTTCGCAAAGGTAAAGGAACCAGGCTCTGCCTCGGCCCCAAGCCGGACAAGATGTTCGAAAAGGTCAAGATCGCTCTTGCCCTTCCACAGCTTTCCGATCCCCTGCATCGAAAAGATGTCGCCGATCTTGCCCACCGCATGCGTCGCCCGTCCTGCCCCCGACACCCAGTCCAGCAAGGTCGGCGCAGGTGGCGCGATGGCAAAGTCCTTGCGGTTCGACGTCCGCTTGAAATCCCCGCAAGACCCGGTGAACGGTCGCGCGATCACCCGGCCCACCTTGCGCGCGTGCAGCATCGGCGCAAGGTCGTGGCACAGCGTCAACAGCCGCTCCAGCCCGAACGCCTCTTCATGCGCGGCGATCTGGAACACGCTGTCGGCAGAGGTATAGCAGATCGGCCAGCCGGTCCGCAGATGCTCTTCGCAATGTTCGGCGATGATCGGCACGCCGCTGGCATGGCAGTTCCCCAGGATCCCGTCCGTCCCCGCCAACCGGCAAACCTCGGCCACCAGATCGTCGGGAAAGGCGGGCACCACGTCGGGAAAATAGGTCCAGTCCCAGGGCACCGGCACCCCGGCCAGTTCCCAATGCCCCGACGGCGTATCCTTGCCGCGCGACACCTCGGTCGCGGCCCCCCACAGCCCTTGGGGCACCGCGTCCAGCCCCGGCGTCGCCACACCCGAGGCCAGCCGGATCGCCGCCCCCAGCCCCAGCCGGTCCAGGTTCGGCATCTTCAATGGCCCGCTTCGGCCAACCTCGGCCCGGCCCTCGGCGCAGGCCAGGGCGATATGCCCCAGAGTGTTCGACCCCGCATCGCCAAACGCCGCGGCGTCAGGTGCGCCACCGCAGCCGACCGAATCCAGCACGACCAGAAACACACGCGCCATCAGGCGATCCTTTCCTGAATCAGGGCGGGTTCGTCCGGCAAGCCCGGCACGATCCGGTAGGCCGCCTGCACCGCCGCCACCGCCACCCGCGCCGCGTCTTCGGTCAGCGCATGGACCATCGCCAGCGGCACGCCTTCGCCGGTCTCTTCGCCGATCCCGGCCAGGTCCGAGAACCCGACCGACGGGTTCACCCGGTCGCTTTCCCGCAAGCGCCCGCCGCCCAGATGCACGACCGCATGGCCCAGCGCCTCGCCGTCAATCGCCGCGACAAAGCCGTCGGCCAATGCGGGAACCTCCAGCATGACGGGGGCCGAGGGCAGACGGTCCGGCCAGCGGTCCACAAAGTCCGCAGGCCCGCCCTGCGCCGCGACCATCCGGCCAAAGATTTCGGCCGCCTGGCCCGATTCCAGCGCCTGCGCGATGCGGCCCTCACCATCCGCAGGGTCAGCGGCCAGCCCCGCCAGCGCCAGCGCCTCGCCGCCCAGCGCCACGGTCAGGTCCCACAGCGCCGTGTTGACCGAGGTGCCGGTCAGCGTCTCCATCACCTCGATCACCTCCAGCGCGTTGCCCGCCGCCGTGGCCAGGGGCTGCGACATGTCGGTGATCAGGGCCGATGTCATGCAGCCCGCGCCTTGCGCCGTTTTGACCAGCGCCTGCGCCAAAGCACGCGCGCGTTCGGGCGTCTTCATGAACGCGCCCGAGCCGCATTTCACATCCAGAACAAGGGCTTCCAACCCCGCCGCCAGCTTCTTCGACAGGATCGACGCCGTGATCAGGTCGATCGATTCCACCGTGCCCGACACATCGCGGATCGCGTAAAGCCGCCGGTCCGCCGGGGCCAGGTCGGCGCTGGCCGCGACGATGGCGCATTTCACCGACCCCATCTGCTTGCGCAGGGCCGTTTCCGTCAGCCCGGTGCGAAAGCCCGGAATCGACTCCAGCTTGTCCAGTGTGCCGCCGGTATGCCCCAGCCCCCGGCCGCTGATCATCGGCACATAGGCCCCGCAAGCGGCCAGCGCGGGCGCCAGCAGCAGCGACGTGCAATCCCCGATCCCCCCCGTCGAATGCTTGTCCACCACCGGGCCGGGCAGGTCCCAGTCCAGCACGCGGCCCGAATCGCGCATGCCCTTGGTCAGGGCGACCCGGCCTTCCTCATTCAGCCCCTTCAGCAGCACCGCCATCGCAAAGGCCCCGGCCTGCGCATCCGTCACCGCGCCCGAGGCAAGCCCGGCGGCAAACCAGCGCAGATCGTCCACCGCAGGCTGGTCCCCATCGCGGATCGTCGCGATGATCTTGCGGGCGTCGGTCATGTCCGGTCCATGTGCGCGGCGGTAAAGACGCCGGGCAAGAGGTCCGCCACCGTCATCACCTTCTCTTTGCCGTCCGTGGTGCACAGCATCACCCGGACCTCCTGGCCCGCAAATTCGGCGATCTTCTGGCGGCAACCCCCGCAGGGCGGCACCGGGTCCGGGCTGTCGGCGATCACGCAAACCTCGGCAATCGCGGTGTCCCCCGCCGCGATCATCGCCGCAATCGCACCCGCTTCGGCGCAGGTGCCCTCGGGGTAGGCGACATTCTCGACATTGCAGCCGACATGCACCGCCCCAGAGGTGGACCGCAACGCGGCCCCCACCTTGAACCGCGAATAGGGCGCATAGGCCCGTTCCCGTACTGCCGTCGCCGCTGCCAGTAGCGTCATGCCAGCCCCCCTTTTGACCATTTGGTCAGAGTGTGAAGCCGCGCCCGCGTTTCTGCAAGCGGATCAAACCACCCGGGTCGGCGGATTTCCGGGCAGCGTCACCTCCAGCAGTTCCAGATCCGCCGTCGCATCGCTGTAGCGCGTCGCCAGTCCCGGAGGGATCACGAAGGCATCGCCCGGCGACAGGCGGAACGGGTCCTTGCCCTCGCCCTCCAGTGTCATGCCGCCGCGCATCACGAAGGTGAACAGGATATCGCCGTCATGCACCGTCCAGGGGGCCACGCCCACCGGCCGCGCCACCAGGACCGACGCGACCCCCTTGGTCGCTGTCTGGATGCCGGTATCCCGCGCCTCGAACCCCGGAATCCGGAACGGCCGAAACACCCCTTCTGCCCCGATGTCGTGGACGAACCGCTGGCCGTCCCATTCCCGGTCGGGGCGGAAATGCGGGGTGGGCAGCGTCATCTCGTGGTCGATCTCGGTCACATGCTCGGCCGGAACGCCGATCTCGACCACCTGCACGCCTTCGGAATGCAGCACCTTGTGGCGGATGCCCGGCGGCTGGATAAAGCAGTCGCCGGCGTGGATGCGGCGGATATCGCCTTGATCTTCATACAGAACATCGACCCAGCCCGCGACGCAGAAGATCAGCTGGAACCCGACCTTGTGGAAATGCACCATGTCCGGCACCGGCCCGTCCGGCACGCGGATGTGGCTGGCGATCATCGCGCCCCCCAGCCGCGTCGGGATCAGGTCACGATATTCCATCCCCGCCCGCCCGATCACCCAGGGCGCCTGGTCGGCCAGCCTGCGCACGACAAAGGCGTGTTCGGTCGCGGGCGTCACCACCGGCGGGTTCAGCTCGTCCACCTCGATCCGCGTGCCGTTCGGCGCGGTCAGCGCCTTGGACCCGCCCGCAAAGCCCGGATCATCGGTCAGGATGCGCAGCGTCGCCGGGGCCTCGGTCGCGCCCTTTTCGATCCGCAACCGCAGGCCGTGGCCCGACAGGACCGCGACCTGCGGGTTGTCGGCGGGAAAGATCATGTCCAGCCGGAACCCCAGCACCTTTGTGTAGAACGGCAGGTCGTCCCGCAGCTCTTGTGTCGGCAGCCGGATTTCGGCCCGCACTTCTGTCCCCGTTTCCGTCATGGCATTCCCCGTGCTAGGACGGCATGGTGATCGGCGGCCCGGCGATTTGCAAGCGGGGGCGGAAGGCGTTTCAAACGCAACAGCATTGGCAGGTTTCACAAACCGGTTTAACGCTAAACCAGTTTTACGGGGAGGGGCGGATGGACGAGGCAAGGAACGACAACGCGCGGCAGGCGGCGCTGGACTATCATGAATTTCCAAAGCCCGGAAAGCTGGAAATCCGCGCCACCAAGCCCCTTGCCAACGGTCGCGACCTGGCCCGCGCATACTCTCCCGGCGTGGCCGAGGCCTGCCTTGAAATCAAGGCCGACCCCGCGACCGCCAGCCGCTACACCTCCAAGGGCAACCTTGTCGCGGTGATCTCCAACGGCACCGCCGTCCTGGGGCTGGGCAACATCGGCGCGCTGGCCTCCAAGCCGGTGATGGAGGGCAAGGCCGTGCTCTTCAAGAAATTCGCCAATATCGACTGTTTCGACATCGAGGTGAACGAACCCGATCCGGTCAAGCTGGCTGAAATCGTCTGCGCGCTGGAACCCACCTTCGGTGCGATCAATCTTGAGGATATCAAGGCCCCCGACTGCTTTATCGTCGAAAAGCTGTGCCGGGAACGGATGAACATCCCCGTCTTCCACGACGACCAGCACGGCACCGCCATCGTCGTGGG
>JAKQLM010000800.1 GCA_029567145.1 Pseudomonadota bacterium | reverse complement strand
TCCAGGTCCATGGTCAGGATCACGTCGATGGCGTTGTCGGCGAGCAGCCGATGACGCTCTTCGCTGATGCGCAGGCGTTCCTCCATCAGACGACGGGCGGTGATGTCCTCGACGATGGCCAGGTAGCGCGGGGCCTGTTCGGTGTCCACCCGGACCGGGGCACAGGTAACGCTGGCCCACACCACCGAGCCGTCCGGGCGCAGGTAGCGCTTGTTGAGGCGATAGCCGCTGATCTCGCCCAGCCCCAGTCGCCCGAGTTGCGCCTGACTCTCGGACACGTCATCGGGATGGGTCAGCTGTACCGGATCCAGATCGATCAGCTCGTCCGGCCGGCGGCCGACGATCTCGGCATAGCGCGAATTGGTTTCGGTGATCCGGCCGCTGCCGGAGTCAAGCAGCGCGACCCCAAGGGGCGCTTGTTCGAAGATGACACGAAAACGGGCTTCCGCCGCACGCTGCGTCTGTAATGCGGCAAGCTCCTGGCGTTCCTGGTTGCGCCGCCACAGCAAATAGGTGGCCGAGTAGGCCAGCAGCAGACCGAAGCCGATCACCAGCCCGGTGCCCCAGGCCATGGTGCGGATGCCCGCATAGGCTTCCGTCTCGTCAATCTCCGCAATCATGAACCAGGGCGTCCCCCCCACGGCGGAGGCATAGGCAAGCACCGGCACGTTGCGATAATCCAGGCCCCCCTCAAGAATGCCCTGTTCCCCCAGAACGGCCCGGGCCGCAGGCAGCCCCGGGGTACCAAGCGGCCGCGTCAGCGTCAGGGCGGTATCGTGCCGGTGGCGCAAGGGTGTGAGGAAGCGAACACCATCGCCGTCACGCTGAACGAGATAGGTCTCGGCGGTGCGGGTGGGAACCGGCCAGGACTCGACAAGGGGAAAGAGCGCCTGGCTTGCCCGCCAGGTGATGTAGGCGACGCCCCGCGGCGCGCTTCCGGCGCCCCCGATGGGCGCCAAAAGGCCGTAGATCACCTGCCCACGGGCATCCCGGTGCAGGTCCACGAGTTCGATGCGGGGATCGCGCAGGATGTCCCTGGCCCGTTCCCGCTGGGTCAGGAGGTCCGCTTCTCCGACCGCAAGGGCGGGCTGGCCTTCGCCATCGAGCAGGGCAATGCCGTTCCAGCCCCGTATCCTGACCAGGTCCGCCATGAGGTCTTGCATGCGCGCCCTGATCGCACCGT
>JAKQLM010000780.1 GCA_029567145.1 Pseudomonadota bacterium | reverse complement strand
GCGTCCGCCGCCGCCGCTTCGGCCTCCAGCCGTCGCAGCAGCGTTTCGGACAGGGGTTCGTGGTCGCTGAGGGCCTCACCCCGCACCACATCGGCCCCTTCGGCCCGCAGGCTGGCGAAGAAGCGGGCCGGGTCGGCAATGCCGGCAAAGGCCAGCACCCGCTGATCCTGCCAGTCCATCCCCATCTGCAGGGGTTCCAGCACGCCGTGCAGCCGGGGCAGGGTCACCGCCGCACCCCAGATCGCATCGAACCCGGCCTGAGCCGCCGCATCCCCGATGGTCAGCACCAGATCGGCCCGTTTCAGCCCGACGGGGACCGGTTCTCGCAATGGTCCGGCCGGGATGCAGCGCCCGTTGCCAAAGCCCTTGGCGGCGTCCACCACCACCAGCGCCAGCGAGGGCACCACGGCGGGGTTCTGCAGTCCGTCATCCAGCAGGATCACCTGCGCGCCCGCCGCTTGCGCTGCCCGGACCCCCGCCGCACGATCCCTGGCGACCCAGACCGGCGCGAAGGCGGACAAGAGGACGGGTTCGTCCCCGACCTCGGTCGCGGTGTGGCGGGGCGTGACCTGCACCGGGCCCGCCAGCCGCCCCCCATAGCCCCGGCTGACGATGTGGACCGTCAGTCCCCGCGCGACCAACCTTTCCACCAGTGCGATGACAGTTGGCGTTTTGCCCGCGCCGCCCGCGACCAGGTTGCCGAGGCAGATCACCGGAACGGCGGGGCGCAGTCCCGGCTGCCGCAACCGCCGCGCCGTGCCCGCAGCGTAAAGCCAGCCAAGCGGCGCCAGAAGCCGGGGCCAGAGACCGGGGCGGGTGGGCCGTCGCCACCAGAACTGCGGCGCGCGCATCACAGGGCCCCGCTCATGGCGCGTCGTCCAGAATGGCGCGCAGCCGGTTCAGGACCTGTTCGGTCACTTCGGCCCCATCGCTGGCGACGGCCCAGGCCGACTGGGCCAGTCGGGCGGCACGGTCGGGGGCCAGCAGGTCGCCCAACGCCTCGCCCAGATCGATGGCGGATGCGACGGCCCGTGTCGCCCGGGCCGCCCCCAACCGTCCGAAGATCGGGCCATGGTCGCCGGTCCGCGGGCCATGCAGGATCGCCGACCCCAGGGCCGCCGCCTCCATCGGGTTGCGGGTCGGACCCTTGCCGGTCAGGCTGCCGCCCAGGAAGGTGATCGGAGCCAGCCGGTACCACAGCCCGTATTCGGCCGGATTGTCGACCAGGAACACGTCGATCTCGGGTTCGGGTTCCGCATCCAGCGCGCGCTGGGCGACGGCCCAGTCGTCCTTTGCCTCCAGCTCGGCCGCCAGGGGGGCGGACCGGGCCGGGTCGGCGGGCATCAGGATCAGGGCCAGGCGGTGCGAATGCTGTTGCGCCATGCGGTGCGCGGTCAGAACTGCGGTCTCTTCACCTTCGGGGACCCCGGCCGCAAACCAGACCGGGCGCGCGGCCAGCAGCCGGGCAAGGGCAGAGCGTTCCGCCTCGAGGCACGGCAGGGCGGCGCTTTCGTCTTCCATCCGCCCGGTGACCGCCACCGCAGACAGGGCCGCCCCCGCCTTGCGGAACGCGCGTGCGGCGGTTTCGTCCAACGCGCCGATATGCTGGAACCGCGACAAGGCCGACCGCATCAGGCCGGGATACCAGCCGTCGCGTTCGCGCAGAAAGGTCGGCGCGCGCCCGTTGACCAAGAGCATCGCGATCTTCCGCTCGGCAGCCTCGTGCAGCAGGGCGGGGCGCAACTCGCCTTCGGCGAAAACCGCCGCTTCGGGCCGCCAGTGATCCAGAAACGCCTGGGCTTCGGACGGAGTGTCGCGGGGCGGTGCCTGCAGGATCACGCCGTCCCGCGGGGCAAGGTCGGCCGGGCAGGTCAGCACGACTGCGACGCCATCATCTTCGACCAGCCGATGCGCCAGCGCCAGAAGCGCGCTGGACGACCCGGCAGACGGCGCATGCAGCCACACCAGCCGCCCGGCCGGACGCGCGGGCCGGGCCGTTTCGCGGCCAGGCTCGCGCCGCTGGCCCAGATTGTACAGCGTCAGTCCCAGCGGCACGGGCATCGCTTAGCCGCCAAGCTCCTCGGTCGAGGAACCGGGTCTGGCCTCGTCCCGGAGACGGTGGATATGGGCGATGAAGTAGCGCATGTGGGCATTGTCGACGGTGCGCTGCGCCTCGGCCTTCCAGGCCAGGTAGGCGGACTCGTAGTTCGGAAACATCCCGACGATATGAATTTTCGAGGTGTCCCGGAACACGTTCGCTTGCGGGTCCTCTAGCTCTCCTCCGAAGACGAGATGCAGGCGTTGGGTCATGTCAGGCTCCGTTTCTGTGGGCGTCGCGACCCTATCCGTTTCGCCCCAGCGGGGGAAGACCGGGACCGGATTCCGGTGCAGGGGACTTGCACAACAGGGCGTGAAGGGCAACATTGCAGGTGGCGCGGGGTGCGCAGCATTTGAAACAAGGGGGTTCCTGTGGACTTTCAAGATCTTCTGGGTTGGCCGGGCGTTTACCTGGCAATTGCGCTTTTCATCATTCTCAGCGTGTTTCTGGGCGTCCGGATCGTGCCGCAGTCCGAAAAGCATGTGGTGGAACGGTTTGGCCGCCTGCGCTCGGTGCTTGGGCCGGGGATCAACTTCGTGGTGCCGTTCCTGGACCGCATCGCCCACAAGGTATCGGTGCTGGAGCGTCAGCTGCCCACCGCAAGCCAGGATGCCATCACCGCCGACAACGTGCTGGTCAAGGTCGAGACGTCGGTCTTTTACCGCGTGACCGAACCGGAAAAGACCGTCTACCGCATCCGGGACGTGGACGGCGCGATTGCGACCACGGTCGCCGGGATCGTCCGGTCCGAGATCGGCAAGCTGGAGCTGGATCAGGTCCAGTCCAACCGCGCCCAGTTGATCGAGCGGGTGCGCGAGCAGGTCACGGCGATGGTCGATGACTGGGGGGTCGAAGTGACCCGCGCCGAAATCCTGGATGTGAACCTGGACGAACAGACCCGCGCCGCCATGCTGCAGCAGCTGAACGCCGAACGGGCGCGGCGCGCGCAGGTGATGGAGGCCGAGGGCAAGAAGCGGTCGGTCGAACTGGGGGCCGACGCCGACCTTTACGCCGCCGAACAGGCCGCCAAGGCCCGCCGCGTCACCGCCGACGCCGAGGCCTATGCGACCGGAGTCATTGCCGGGGCGATCAAGGAAAACGGGCTGGAGGCCGCGCAGTTCCAGGTCGCGCTGAAACAGGTCGAGGCGCTGCAGGCCGTCGCGGTGGGTCAGGGCAAGCAGACCATCCTGATCCCCGCGAATGCGCTGGACGCCTTTGGGGATGCCTTCAAGATGCTGAGAGGAAAGGGCTGAGATGAACGCACTGGCAGGAATCTGGTGGGCCTGGGTCGTCGCGGGCTTCGCCTTGGGGGTGCTGGAGATCCTGGCTCCCGGCTATATCTTCCTTGGGTTCGCCATCGGGGCGATCCTGACCGGCGCGCTGGTGGGCTTTGGCGTGCCGGCGGGCCTGCCGGCGCTGATCCTGATCTTTGCCGTCGCCTCGGTCGCCGCCTGGCTGATCCTGCGGCGGACGATGGGGGTCCGCGAGGGCCAGGTGAAGATCTGGGACCGGGATATCAACGACCAGCCGTGAGTGTCCACGGTGGACAAAGTCGTTTTATCGCACGAATACAATAGCTTGCGCGTAGGCATTTACCGCGCGTTAGCCATTTTGGACGGGTGGCTGTCCGGGTTTGGGGGGGTCAGTCCCCGCCGGTTTGCGGCCTGAAGCGTGGAGTTCGTCGGGGCCAAGGCGGCGCTGTTCTGCGGGTCAGGTGTCCTGACCTGCCTGCGCGACGACAGACCGGACCTGCGCTGGCCCGGCCTGTGGGACCTGCCCGGCGGGGGCCGCGAGGCGGACGAGACGCCCGAAGACTGCCTTCTGCGCGAGTTGTGGGAGGAATTCGGCCTGACGCTTTCCCCCGACCGGCTGCTTTGGCGGCGGGTGTTCCCGTCGATCCTGGATGCCGCAAGGGACTCGGTCTTTTTCGGGGGCCGGGTGACAGAGGAGGAGATTGCGTCCATCCGCTTTGGCGATGAGGGTCAGGGATGGGAGCTGATGCCAGTCGCAGCGTTCCTGGGCCACCACAGGGCGGTGCCGGAAATGCAGCGGCGGGTGGGGATCGTGTGGGGAGAGATTGGTGCGCTGTAGCGCACCCTACGCAGCGACAAAGGGCTGCGCCTGACTGCCGGGTCCGGGCAGCGGCGTTCCGGTCGCCTTATCCCCTGATCGTATCGCCCCGCTGAAGCGTCGGGAACAGTTCCACCTTTTCGCCGGGGGTGGCCTTGCCTGCGATGATCTCGGCGGCTTTGCGGCCGATTTCCAGGCGGCAGGCGTCCATCGTGGCCAGCTTGCGCGGCAGACCGTCCAGAAGTTCCACCCCGTTGAACCCGGCAAGACCGATGCGGCCGGGCACGTCGAGGCCCTGGGCCAAGCAGTAAAGCAGGCCCCCGGCCCCGATCATGTCGTTGGAATAATACAGGAAATCCACATCGGGCGAGCGGGTGAGGACGGCGGCGGTCATCTCGCGGCCTTTCAGAAGCGCAGAGCCGCCGGAATAGAATTCGCGGTCCACCAGCGCCAGACCAGCCTTGGCCAAGGCCTCTTCAAACCCCTCCAGCCGCTTTTTGGCGCGGAAGTCGTTCGGCATCTGCGTGCCAAGGAAGGCGATCTTGCGGTAGCCGGCGGCGATGATCGCCTCGGCCATCTGGCGGCCGGCGCGGCGGTGGGAGATGCCGACGGCGTGGTTGATCGGGTCGCCGTCGATGTCCATGATCTCGACGATGGGGATACCCGCACGGCCCAGCATGGCGCGGGCGGCGGTAGAGTGTTCCAGCCCCGCGATGATCATGCCCGACGGACGCCAGGACAGCATTTCGTAGATCACCGATTCTTCGCGGTCCGACAGGTAGTTGGTGACGCCGACCACGGGTTGCAGGCCAGTACCGTCCAGTGTTTCCGAGATGCCGGTCATCACCTCGGGGAAGACCATGTTCGACAGCGACGGGATCACGACGCCGACCAGGTTCACCCGCTGCGAGGCCAGGGCGCCTGCGATCTTGTTCGGGACGTAGCCAAGGGTGCGGGCCGCCTCCAGCACCTTTTCGCGGGTGTGGGCCGAGACGTCGCCCCGGTTGCGCAGCACGCGGGAAACGGTCATTTCGCTGACGCCCGAGGCTTCGGACACGTCGCGAAGGGTCAGGGTGTGGCGCGGGTCTGGCGGCGGTTTGGTCACTGCATTGTTCCGGCGTGGGTTCCCCCTTTGTTAGCGCCAAAGCCGGGGCTTGTCCAAGGCGGTTTCATCTGCTAGTGTTTGCGCTAACAGCCCGGTTGGGTTGGCGATATCTGGCGCATTCTGCAAGCTCTCAACCCGAATGCGACGGACCAAGGGGGAGGTAGTGGGCCAAAACTTGCCTCCCCTTTTCTTTTCCCCGGTTGCCTTGCGGCTGAAATCCAAGCATTCAGACGGTGGCGCCTTTGAAACAGGGCCCCGTAGCTCAGGGGATAGAGCGGCCGCCTCCTAAGCGGCAGGTCGATGGTTCGAATCCATCCGGGGTCACCATTTGCTTCCCTGTTTGAAATCAGTCGGATAGGCTTTGCCGTGGGGACTCCTCGGAGCAGGCGGGCATGCGGCGGATTGCGGTTCTGGACATCGGAAAGACCAATGCCAAGGTGTTGG
>JAKQLM010000749.1 GCA_029567145.1 Pseudomonadota bacterium | reverse complement strand
GCCTCGGTATCGGTGATCGCCTCCCGCAGGTGAAGGCGCGTCGGCGGCAGCGGCGCGCTTTCGGACTTCAGCCATTCCTGCAGCCGCGCCCGGTAATGCGCCACCGGATCACGGACATACAGGATCGGAGTCACCTCGGTGGACAGTTCGGCCAGACTGCGCGCCAGACGGACCTTGGCCTTGGCGCTGGTCTGGTGGATCAACAGCTCGCTTGACAGCAGCAGCACATCCGGGGGCCCCGTCAGGGCCGCGTCACAGGTTGCGTTCCACGCCTGCCACGCCTTTTCCACCGCAGCCTCGGGGCCGCCGAGATCGACCAGCGACCTGGGGGGCAGCCGGTCCGGTCTTTCGCACAACGGCAGCAGCAGGTGATGTGCAACGCTCTTGCGACCAAAGTCGGGGTACAGGATGCCCCTGGCCCGCAGGCGGTTCGCAGCCCGGTGCAGCGCCTGTTGCAGCGACGTCGTGCCCGTCTTGCCCTGGCCCATGTGCAGCAGGATCTTCACGGCCCGATCCGGTCCGTGATGGGGGCACAAGGCGGGCGGGGCGGATGGGGCATGGCGGGTCTGCGGGCACCGAGGGTCTGGCTTGCCACCAGTGGTAGCCCGAACCCCCGCCGCTGGACGAGAGGAAAACGCAGGGCTGCGCCGGTTGTCCTGCGAGAAAGGACGTGCTTGTCTGACGCCACTCATAAGGGAGACGGCAATGTGGTGGGCAGTAGCAGCAGTTGCCTTGGGCGGCGTGGCAGTCGCGGTGCAGGCCCCGATCAACGCCGCGTTGGGCCGGGGCCTCGGGGCGCCGGTTCCGGCAGCGGCGGTGTCGTTCGCGGTGGGGTTCCTGGTGCTGGTGGCGGTGTCGCTGGTGCAGGGCCAGGGCGGGGCGTATCTCAGGCTGTCGCAAGTGCCGGTCTGGACTTTGCTCGGCGGGTTTCTGGGGGCCTGGTACGTCTTTGTCGCCGTCTGGGGCGTGGCCTCGCTGGGCGTGGTGACGCTGGTCGCCGCCCTGGTGCTGGGCCAGATGGCAGCGGCGCTGGTGATCGACGCGACCGGCATCCTTGGCATGGCGGTGCGAGAGATCTCGCCCACCCGGATCGCCGCAGCGGCGATGGTTCTGGGCGGGCTGGTGCTGTCGCGGCTGTGACCGCCACTCCGATTCGCCGGGACTGGTTAACGGACCCGGTCCCCAGCGCGCGTAGAGACGCAAGAAAGACGCCGGAAAGACCGGGAAAGGACGGCAGAAAGACCCGCCAAACCTCCAGTTAACACCGCGATTCCAAGGGCTTGCCAAAGGTGTTCTGGGGACCTTTCGGTCAGGACTTTTCCACCGGCTTTGACCGCATCATCGCCACCGTTTCCCGCTCGGCCCGGCGGCAGGCGACGGGGGGCAGTCCTTTGGCGATCAGGTCCATGTCCTCCAGCACGCGGGTCCCGATCTCGCGCAGCGCAAAGGTCAGCGCCCCGGCCCGATGCGGCGAAAACAGCATGTTCGGCACCTGCCGGATCGGGTCACCCTGCGGCAAGGGCTCCACCGGGAAAACGTCGCTCGCCACCCGGATCCGCCCCGATGCCGCAGCCGCCGTCAGCGCCGGGAAATCAACCGCCGCAGCCCGCGACATCAGCAGAAGCATCGCCCCCGGCTGCATCAGCGCCAAGGCGCGAGCGTCGATCAAGCCCTTGTTTTCCGTCGTGATCGTGGCCATGACGAAGACGAACCGGTTGCTTGACATCAGGGCGTCGAACTCCACCGGCTCGACCCCCAGCCGCCGCAGATGACCGGGCGGCAGCCAGGGATCATGCGCCTGCACCCGGCAGCCGAACGGGGCCAGCAGGCGGTGCAGCGACCGGCCCAGATCGCCAAAACCGATGATCCCGACCGTCGATCCCGCCAAAAGTTCGGACTCGCGATTGCCGTCGAACAGCCACTTTTCCTGCCCCGTCAGGAACGCCGCATGTTCGCCATGGATGTTCCGCGCCAGCGACAGGGCCATGCCCAGCGCCATTTCGGCCACCGGGGCGGCAAAGACGGCCCCCGGTGCCAACACATGCACCCCGCGCCGGAAGCATTCCTCGTAGTCGATATTCGGCAGAAAGTTGGTCTCGACGTTGAAGATCGCCCTTAAACCGGGTGCCAAAGCCAGCCGATCTGCCCCCATTTCCTGCTGCGAGATCAGGATATCCGTCCCGGGCAAGTGCTTGGCGTAAAAGGCTTCCCTGTCCTCTCCGGCCCATTCGGTCACCTGATACCGGCTGCGGAAATCGGCCAGGCCCTTGGACGAAAATATCTCGTCCGTGGCACGGGGGTCGGGGTCGTAAAGCACGCGCATGGGCTGGTCCTTGATCTGGGTTCAGACCGAGACTTCGCTGTGCAGCACCGCCTTGTCGAGATCATTCTTGCGGCCTTCCAGCGCGACCGCCCCCCGGCGAAAGACATAGACCTGATCCGCCCGCGCCCAGGCAAAGTCGAAGTACTGTTCCACCAGCACCACCGCCATGGTGCCCTTGCCCTTCAGGTAGTCGATCACCTCGCCGATCTGCTGGATGATGTTCGGCTGGATGCCTTCGGTCGGTTCATCCAAAAGTAACACCTTGGGCTGCATGATCAGGGCACGGGCGATGGCAAGTTGCTGCTGCTGTCCGCCGGAAAGGTCGCCACCCCTGCGATGCAGGAACGATTTCAGGATCGGAAACAGGGTGAAAACCTCATCCGGGATCTGATGCTGATCCTTGGGCAGGACGGCAAACGCCGTTTCCAGGTTCTCGCGCACGGTGAGAAGCGGGAAGATCATCCTGCCCTGCGGCACGATGGACAGACCGCGCCGCGCCATGTCCTGCGGGCGGCTGACCGGCAGGGATTCGTCGGCCAGCACGACGCTGCCGCCCGACCGTGGATGCGTCCCGGCCAGCGCCTTCAGGAACGAGGTTTTTCCCACCCCATTCGGCCCCATGATACAGGTGACCTCACCCGCCCTGGCGGCAAAGTCGATGCCGTGCAGGATGCAAGCCCCGCCATAATGCAGCGTAAGGGATTGAGTTTGCAACATTATCCGCGCCCCAGATAAACGGCGATCACCTGGGCGTCCCGGGTGACGTGGTCCAGCGTCCCTTCGGCCAGCACCGACCCTTCATGCAGGACGGTGACCCTGCAATTCAGGCGTCGGATGAACTCCATGTCATGTTCCACCACCACGACCGCACGGGTTTTCGCCAGGCTGACCAGCAGCGCCGTCGTCTGTTCCCGCTCTGCCGGGGTCATCCCGGCAGCGGGTTCATCGACCAGCAACAGGCGCGGCTCTTGCGCCAGAAGCATAGCGATTTCAAGCCGTTGCTTCTGCCCGTGGCTAAGCTCGCCCGACTTGCGCCGTAACTGGTCGCCCAGGCCGACCTCGGTGGCAAGCTCTTGCACACGCGCCATATCGGGCGCTTTCGGGGTCCAGAACAGGACCCGCCACGGACTGCGGTTCGCCTTCAGCGCCAGGATCAGGTTCGCCTCCACCGTCTGATCCTCGAACACGGTGGGGCGCTGGAACTTGCGGCCCACACCTTCGCGGGCGATCTTTGCCTCGTTCATCCCCAGCAAGGAGATCGCCCGTTCGCCAAAGATCACAGAACCGCAGTCAGGTCGGGTCTTGCCGGTCACGATATCCATGAACGTCGTCTTCCCCGCCCCGTTCGGCCCGATGATGGCACGCAGCTCGGCCGGGCCGATGGAAAACGACAGGTTGTTGATCGCGCGAAAGCCGTCGAAGGTGACGGAAACGCCGGAAACCTCAAGCAAAGCAGTCACTTCTGCGCCTCCTGTTCCTGAAGGCTGCCGTCATCGGGACCAAGCGGTGCCCCTTTCCGGTCGGGCGTAAGGATATGTTGAAAGCGGTCGAAAAGGCCGCCGATGCCCTTGGGCGCGAACAGGGTGACGGCCACGAAGGCAAGACCCAGGATCACCAGCCACCAGTCAACCCAGTTCAGCGATATGGGGCCAAGCGGGATGTCGGGCAGGCGGCCCGAGGTGAACATACTGGACATGAGGGACACAAAGGCCGCCCCGATGACCGCGCCGTAAAGCCGCCCCCGCCCGCCGATGGCGACCCAAACTGCAAGGTAGATGCTGGCGATGGGGGCCAGTTCGGCCGGGTTGATGATGCCGGCCTGGGGGTAGTAAAGGACGCCCGCCAGCGCCGCGATCAGCGCGGTAAGGGTGAAAAGGAAAAGCTTGTAGATTTCAACCGGATATCCCAGGAACCGCACCCGCGCCTCGTCATCGCGGATCGCGCGGATCACGCTGCCGAACTTGCCAGAGACGATCCAGTTCAGCGTCAGGTAGCCCACGCCAAGGGCCAGCGCAGAGGCCCAGAAGAACCAGATCGACACCAGGTCCTGCGAGGTTTGCCCAAAGCCGGGCAGGTTCTGCAGGCCCGAAAGCCCGTTGTTGCCGCGCAACCCGCTATCGTTCTGAAAGAGGTACAGCGCCAGGGCAAGGGTCATCGCCTGCGTCAGGATCGACAGGTAAACGCCGGTCACCCGGCTGCGAAAGGCAAGCCAGCCGAAGACCAACGCCAAAAGCCCGGGAACAGCCAGCGCAAGGATCAGTTGCCGGGGGAGCGAGTGGGCGAAGCTCCAGATCAGGGGCAAGTCGGACGATCCGACGACGCCAAAGATTTGCGTGGCGATGCCTTGTTGTATCTCCTCCGGCGTGGCGGGCAGGCCGCCTTGGGCCAGGGCCGTGACCACGATTTCCTCGGTCCGGGCATACATCAGCCACATGCCGATCATGTAGCCACCCAGCGCGAAGAAGGCCATGTGGCCGAGGCTAAGGATGCCCGCGTAGCCCCAGATCAGGTCCATCGCGAGGGCGACGAGGCAGAGGCAGAGGGTCTTGCCCAGCGTCTTGACGAAGGAGGTGGAGATGAAGCCAGCTCCATACGCCTCGGACATCAGGGTGACGACGAGGGTGAAGATCGCGAGGCAGGCAATGAAGATCAGCGCCGAGGGGTTCCGGGCAAAGAAGCTGCGGGTCATGTCAATCCCCCGCCGCGCGGCCACGCAGGGCGATGATCCCCCGGGGGCGGAACTGGATGAAAAGGATGATGAAAAGGATCATGTAGGTCTGTGCCGCAAGGGTGTTGGAGGGGTTCAGGAACTCGATCACCTTCTGCAAGCTGCCGATCATGGTGGCCCCCGCCAGCGTGCCCCAGACATTGCCGACCCCGCCGACAACGACCGTCATGAAGCTTTGGACGATGTAGTCGGCCCCCATCTCCGAGGTCACCTTGGCGTAAAGCCCGATGGCGACCCCGGCGATGCCCGCGATGCCGCTGCCCAAGCCGAAGGTCAGCATGTTGATGCGGTCGGGGTTGATACCCATGCTGGCGGCCATGCTGGGGTTTTGCGTGACGGCGCGCACCTCCAGCCCCAGGCGGGTGCGTTTCATCAGGTACAGGAAGAAGGCGAGGAAGATCAGCGCGAGCACAAAGATCGCGATACGGATGTAGCTGATGGACACCACGTCGTTGAACTCCAAAGCGCCGTCCAGCCAGCCGGGGGCGGTCAGGGGGCGGGCCTGGGTGCCGAAGACGTTCTTCAGGATCTGCTGCAGCGCGATGGAGATGCCGAAGGTCGCAAGCAGCGTTTCCAGCGGGCGTTTGTAGAGGTGGCGGATCACCAGCCGCTCCATCGCCACGCCTGCGGCGAAAGTGACGGCGAAGGCCAGCGGCAGAGCGATCAGGATAGAAAGCGTGTAGTCGGGCACGAACAGCTGCACGACAAAGCCGGTGTAGGCGCCCATGGTGATGAACTCGCCATGCGCCATGTTGATGACGCCCATGACGCCGAAGGTGATGGCAAGCCCGATGGCAGCAAGAAAGTAGATCGCGGCCAGCGAAAGGGCATCAAGGCCAAGGTCGGCGGCCTGCATTAGCGCGACCCTCTGGTCGATGCCCTTCAGCGCGGCGGCGGCGGCGAGGGTTACTTCCGGGTTAGGCTCGGTATAGACCTCATAGAACTTGTGGGCCGCAAGAGCGGCGGTCGCCTCGTCGTTGGTGGCGGCGGTGGGAACGGTGCCTGCCAGCTCCAGCGCGGTATAGGCCCGGTCGCGGGCGGTTTGGTCGTCAAGCTCGGCCACCGGGATGCCGCCGACCTTGCCATCGACGATATTGGCCACCAGCGCGGCGCGCTGCTCCTCCGGCGTCAGGCGGGCGGGGGCCAGGTTGGCGGCGACCAGAAGGTCATACGCCTCGGTTTCCGTCAGGTCGCGGCCAAGGGTCAGGGGGCGGGCGATGTTGCCGGTGGGTTCACCTGCGGTCGCGATGCGGGTGGTGGCGACAAGCGGGTTCAGCGCGGCGCGGGTATCAAGCGAGGTGTCGGAACCGAGGCTCTCGATGGCTTTGACGCGGGCGGCTGGGTCAGGGTCAAAGCGCAAGGTCAGGAAGCGTTCAAGCCGTTCCTTCTGGGCTTTAAGCGTGAGGTCTTCTTCAGTGGCGATCGACGCGCGGAGGGGGTCAAGCGTCTCAGCCGTGGGGTCGCGGGCGATGGAGGTCAGCGCCTCGGCCCGGCGTTTGGGGTCTGGGTCGGAAAGCGTGAACTGGACAAGCGCGGCGGCGATCACGCCACGGACGCCTGCGTTCGGTTTCAGCTCGGTCAGGTCACCCTTGGCGGCGGTTCCGGCGGGGGTGCCATCCAGAGCGGTCAGGGCAAAGCCGTCGCCTTCGGGCGTGGCGAGGAAGAGAACATCGTCGGATTTGCGGATCACCAGGCGCTTTTCGGCCCAGGCGCTCAGGATGTCGTCGGCCATCGGGTCGCCACTCGCGGCCAGTTCGGCGATCACCGGGCCGATGGTCTGGCGTGAGGGCTTTTCGATCTGGTCGCGGTTCTGGGCCACGATGGCGGCGGCCTCCTGCGCCAGGGCAGGCAGCGGCGCAAGCCAGCACAGGGCCGCGACAAGATGGGCGGTCAGGCGCATGGGAATTCCGGGATGAAGGGTGCGGGAGGGGTCACCCCCCCGCTGGAAAGGCTTAGTAATTCGACTTCAGCTGAACGCAGGTTGCGGTTTCGGTGTTGTACATCCCGCACTTCAACTCGGCCCAGTCGGCCTCCAGCACCGCCGATTCCGGCAGGAAGTCGGTCCAGGCGTCGCCCGGCACTTCCGCTTCGGTCTCCCACACCACGTCGAACTGGCCGTCGGCCTGGATTTCGCCGATCAGCACCGG
>JAKQLM010000198.1 GCA_029567145.1 Pseudomonadota bacterium | reverse complement strand
GCCATGTTGGTGTCGCCGTTCAGCGTGTGAAACCCGCCCGCCGCGTGCCAGGTCGAACCGCTGGTCAGCTCGGACCGTTCGATCAGCATGACATCCGACCAGCCCAGCTTGGTCAGGTGATACAGCACCGAACAGCCGACGACGCCGCCGCCGATCACGACAACGCGGGAATGGGTTTTCATCTGGGCAACTCCTGCAACGCTCCGCGCCAAAATGGCCGGGGCGTTGACCGGGATCATGCGATTTTACGACAAAGAATGTCGCACCCGTATCTTCTGCCGAGGGTTACTTCTCGGGGATCAGGCCGCGCGGACTGAAACGCAGGACCAAAAGCAGGATCACCCCCAGCACAAGCAGGCGCATATGCTCGGCGCTGCCGACAAGATGCGCCTTCAGCGATCCATCAGGCAGACCGGCGGTGATATAGCCCATCGCGGTCGGCCCCAGGAATTCGACGGCAAAGTAAAGCCAGCCGATCAGTAGCCCGCCCAGGACAGTGCCCCAGTTGTTGCCCGACCCGCCGACGATCACCATCACCCAGATCAGGAAGGTGAACCGCAAGGGCTGGAACGACCCCGGGGTCAGCGCGCCTTCGACCGAGGTTGCCATCGCCCCGGCAAAACCGATCACGGCAGAGCCCAGGATAAAGACCTGCAGGTGACGGCGGGTGACGTCCTTGCCCATCGCGGCCGCCGACACCTCGTTGTCGCGGATCGCCCGCATCATCCGGCCCCAGGGGCTGTTCAGCGCGCGTTCGCAGGCCCAGATGATCGCGGCCAGCACCACGACGAACATGCCCATGTACAGAAGCTTGACGAAGATGGTCGAGGTCGAAACCGGATCCCAGCCCCAGCGGGCGACAAAGTCCAGAAAGCCCGCGTCCTTTTGCAGATCAACCTCCAGCGGGACCGGCCAAGGGCGCGGCAACTGGTTGATGTTCTTGACGCCACGCGCGAGCCAATCCTCGTTCTTCATCACCGCGACGATGATTTCGGCGATGCCAAGGGTCGCGATGGCCAGATAGTCGGACCGAAGGCCCAAGGCGGTCTTGCCGATCGCCCAGCCGACAAGGGCTGCCAACAAGCCCCCGACCGGCCATGCTACCAGCGACGGCAGACCCAGCCCGCCCACGTTCCCCGCGTTCTG
>JAKQLM010000725.1 GCA_029567145.1 Pseudomonadota bacterium | reverse complement strand
GCTGGGGTCGGTCAACCTGGCCGTCGAAGGCCGGATCAGGAAACTGGGCCAGTAAGGATCAGGGCCGCACCACGCTGTGCAAGGCGAGGTCGCGGTCCTCATCATCCTTGAAAAAGGCCATCCATTCCTCGGTCCCGTCGGGGTGCTTGTGGATCATATGCGGGGTGCCGGTCATCCGGGCGCCCCGTTCGCTTAGGTCCGCATGGGCGGTGGCGATGTCGGGGGTGGCAAGGTAAAGGATATCGGCCTGATCCCGCTGCCCGGTCTCGCGCAGCATCAGGCGGGTGCGGCCAAGGTCAAAGAAGGCAAGGCCGGGGAAGGCGTAAAGCTCGCTGATGCCAAGCGTGTCACGCCAGAAGGCGCGGGCGCGGGTCAGGTCTTCGACGCGGCGAGAGATTTGCGACAGCGGCATGGCGGGCCTCCTATCGCGCAGCATAACGCGGATCGGTTGGCCGATCACCCCCCGGCGGGGCAGCGCCGCAGGGTGAGGGGTGCGTGATCCGGCGCGGTTCGGCAAACGGGGGCCGCGGACCTGGACTTGGTGTTTGGCGGTGGATCGCCTATCTTCGGCGCATGTGCGGACGGTTCACCATCACCCACCCGAACGAGGCGCTGGCAGCGCTTTTCGATGCCGTGCCGGGCAATGACCTGCCGGTGGGGCCGAACTTCAACGTCTGTCCGACGAACACGGTCGCGGTCGTGACCTCGGACACGGGGGCGCGGCGGTTGCGGGCGATGCGCTGGGGGTTCCTGCCTGCGTGGTACAAGGCCCCGAACGACGGGCCGCTGATCATCAACGCCCGGTCGGACACGGTGGCGACGAAGCCCGCCTTCAAGGCGGCGATCCGCGAACGGCGCTGCATCGTCCCGGCCAGCGGGTTCTACGAATGGAGCGAGGGTGACAAGGGCGCGCGGCTGCCGTGGTATTTCACCCGAACCGACGGGCAGCCGATGGCACTGGCGGGGATCTGGCAGCGCTGGCAGGACGTCGACACCGTGGCGATCGTGTCGACCGAGGCGGGGACCGTGATGGCGGGCCTGCATCACCGCGAGCCGGTGGTGCTGGAGCCCGCCGACTGGCCGCTGTGGCTGGGCGAGGCGGGGCACGGCGCGGCGGTGCTGATGAAGGCCACCGCCCCCGGCGTGATGCGGCCGCCGTTCCGGGTGGGGTTGGACGTGAACTCGAACCGGGCGTCGGGGCCGGGGCTGATCTTGCCGCTGGCCGCCTGAGGTCCGGAATCGCCTACCCGGCGAAAGAGCGGCTTGATTTGTCGCGCATTGGGTGTAGCATTCATCGTGTTGAAGGATGTTTTATTGCTGCTCGATTTTGATTTGAAGCCCCCTGGCCTGCGGATGATTTGACCCCGACCGGCCTGTTCCCTTGAGAAGACCCTGACAAAGCGGACACCCGGTTCGCTGACGAATTTCATTATGCATTGCAAAAGGTTGGCATTGATGACCCGATTGATTTTCCCGACTTTCCCCTGATCTAAAGCGACCGTCCGGGGCAATTTCGCCCTGGACGCGTCCGCCCCTGCTTTTCCCCGCATTATCTGGTCCGAAGCCAATGGTTTCGGGCCCTGGCAGCGCAATTCCTCAGGAGAGTTCCATGGCCCGCGATCCCGTCGCGATGACCCATATTGCCGGTCGCAAGTCCGTCGCTGCGTCCGCAGTGCAGCCCAGGGCGACCCTTGCAGTGACCGCGCTGGAGCGGCGTCCGGTGGCCCATGTGGTGGCCGCCCAGCCCCTGGTCGCCCGCGAGGCGATGCTGTTCCCGACCGCGCGGCTGGACGAGGCGCGGGTGGTCAATCCCGACCTGTTCGACAAGACGCGCAAGATCCGGCACCGGCCCGGCCTGATCCGCCCCGGTGACATCGACCAAGGCCGCACGCGGGCCGAACTTGGCTTGCCCGTGGCTGCCGCTGACCCGGTCGACCCCGATCAGACCTTTCAGTCGGCGGACGGGCGGCAGGCCTTGTACCTGCCCGGGTACGCGCTGGCCCGCAGGACGGTGTCCGGCACCGAACAGTACGATCTGCGGCTGGAGCAGGGCAGCGGGGTCTGGACCCTGCGCGTGGGCCTGACGCGGCAGCGGCCAGCCGCGGTTGACGCGACGGTCACGACCGAACTGGAGCATGACCTTCTGGTGCAGTTGCGCTACCGGGTCGTGACCTCGGATGGCGGCGCGTTGACAAAGACGCTGGAGTTCACCGAGCTGGGCAGCGACGCCAGCGGGCTGGTGGTCGCGGGCCTGCCGCTCGCGACGCTGGGGGAACGGGATCAGGTGCTGGCCGCGATCACCTCTGCGGGATCGGCCTGCGGGATCGTGGTCACGCGGTCGGTGCGGGTCGCGGTGCCGGTGGCGGGACAGGCGGACCGGTTCCGGGCGGTGACGCGGGGACTGCCGCAGGTGGCCGCGCCCGATCCGCTGTTCCTGGCCCCCGCGCTGCACCCCTATGTGCTGGGCGGTCTGGCGGCCCCGACGCAAGGGCCGGGCCTGGTGATGCGGCAGGTGCAGTTCGAGGGTGCGTTTCACGACTATTGGCAGGACGCGGTCGATCCCGCTTGCGTCTACTATTTGCCCGACGCCTTTCGGCTGGCGCGGCGCGACAGTCCGGCCCCGTTCCTGCCGATGCTGATGGTGCGGATCGACCCCGGTGCGACGCCCGAAGCCGACCCGGTGGCCACGATGGAGCTGGCGGCGACGCCCTGGACCAACCCGGCCCGGCTGGACGCCGCGCGGCGTGAGTTTGCCAAGCGCCTGCCTGCACAGCCGGGGGATGCTCCGACCCCTGTCGTGCCGGAACTGGGCGGTGATCTGGGGGGGGCGGTCGGTGGCCTCTTGGGCGATTTCCTGAAGAAGAACAAGGCCGCCCCCGGCACCGCATTGGGCGACATGCTGACCGGGGCGCTGGGCCTGCAGGTCGACGACGCCCGCGTGGCCCGGATGCGGCTGGAGCCGTTGCCGGTCGACAGTGCCGCCTTGTGGCTGGCGCTGCCCGGGGCCGCAGGCGGCGGTCTGACCGAACGCCCGGCGGCGCAGGTCGATCTGCGCACGGCAGTGATCCTGTCCGAGGTGATGCCGCTGACCGCCTTCCAGCAGGTCTATGACGCGCTGATGGGCGGCGCGGTGTCGCTGATGCGTGGCGAAGTGCGGGTCACGCCGGGGGGTGGTGCGCCAAAGCGCATCCCGGTCGAACTGCGCTTTGACCGGATGAACGGAGCGATGTTCGAGACCACGGTGACGACGGGGACCGAGCCGGGGCATTTCACCATCCGGCTGGTCAACGCGGTTGAATGCCCGGTGACGATCAGCGGGATCGAGGGGTCGCTTCTGGTCGGCGGGCATGAGCTGCCGACGACGGAATCAGCCAGCCGGGCCTTGCCGGTGACGCTGGCCCCCGGCGAGGACTACACGGTGTTTCTGGTGCCGAAGCGGCCATTGGCCACCTTGCCCGGCGGTCCGAAGATCGAGCCGATGCTGGATTTTTCCCGCGTCAGGCTGGAACCGGATGCGGCGGCGCTGTGGGCGGCGGTGCTGGACGCCGACACCACGGCCGAGGCGCGGCGGCGGGTGCGGGTGAAGCTTTTCCCCGGAATGTTCGATGCGCCGGATGGCAAGCCGGAAAACCGCGCCTTTGCCGTCATCGTCAGCTTCGAGAACGGCCCCAGTCTGGAACTGACCCCCGAGGCGTCCGAAGGCGAGGTCGTGCTGCCCGGCGGGTCGGTGACCGATCTTGTCCTGCGCCGGGCGGGGACGGGGGGCTACCGCTACAAGTGCATGGTGATCCGCCGCTCGGCCCGGATCACCGACCCCGACTGGCGGTCCGACGCGTCCGACATCCTTGTGCCCCTGTTGCCGGAGGGATGAGGATGACCGGCGCCACCGATCATCTGCCCGACTGGGGCCAGCCGACCGACGCGGGTGGCTTGCTGGGCTATCTGGCGCAAGGCGCGGCCCGGGTCCTGGTCCTGCCGGATGCCTTGGTGCTGGCCACAGGGCCGGACGGGCGGCCAGAGTTTCGCCTGTCCGCCGTGCGCCCGGTGATGCCGACCGCCAGCCAACCCGGCTATGGGCGGCTGGAGCTGCGGCTGGCGCTCCGGTCGGCTGCGGCCTTGCCGGACGGGCGGGTGCAGTCGGCCCCGGCGCTGCGGGGCTGGCTGGTGCTGGGCGCACGGGCGCTGGACCTGCCGCCAGAGCTGCAGGCCCCACTGGAACTGCGCTGTTCGGGCATCGGCGCGGCGGATCTGTCGCTGCCGTTGCACGCTGAAAGCGTGGGGTTTGTCGAGCGGGCACTGGCCGAAGGCGCGTTGCCCGTGCTGGCGCGGGCGGACCTGGAGGTGGCGGGCCTCGCGAGGCGGGTTCCCGGTCGGCTGACGGTGGATCATGCCCGGTTGGCGGCGTTTCTGGCCGATGGCGTTTCGCGCGACGCTGTGCGGCAGGCGCTGGCCACGGACCCGGTGGCGCTGGGGGTCCGCATCGACAGCGCCGATCCTTTGGCGGTCGAGGCGGCGACGGATCATCTGTGCGCGCGGATGGCAGGTGGGCCGATGCGGCCGACCGCCGAAGGGCTGGTGCTGGTCTGGGACGAGCGGATTGCGCGGTCGGGGCAAAGCGGCTTCGACCTGTCGCAGGCTGTGCTGGCGACCCGCGTGGTGCAGTTGGTGCTGGACCCCTTTGCCGAGGCGCGGCGGCTGGCGGGCGGGCCGTCGCTGGTCCGGCGGGTGAACACGTCGCCCCTGCAGGCCGGGCAGCATCGGGTCCGCCTGTCGGCCAACCTGCCGCGCCCGCTGGTGGGACCTTTGGCGGTGGGCGCGCGGCTGGTCTTTCCGGCCCGCCCCCCGGCCCGGACGCACGAGGTGCGCGAGGACGTGGCCTTTGCCGATGACGCCCCTGTGGACCGGGTGGTGCGGCTGTCGCCGTCCGAACCGCTGGCCTGGCAGGTCGAGGCGACGGTCTGGCTGCCCACGCCGGACGGGCGGGGGGCGGCGCTGGTGCTGGGGCCAAGGATCGACGGCACGGGTCCCGAGATCGAGCTTTCCCCGCAGGATTTCCCGTTGTCGATCACCCGGATCGCGGCCAGCGACGCGGTGCTGGCGCTGGGGCAGGTTGAACTGGTTGCAGGGGCGGCGGCGGTCTTGGCCCGGCTGATGGCCGGAACGCCCGAGGTCGCCATCGCCCTGCCGGGGCCGGGCAGCGTCTCGGCGCGGGTCGTGGCCCCGGATGGGCAGGCCCTGGAACTGGCCCCGCGCGACGGGGATCGGCGGATCGAACTGGCCGACTTGGCCGGTTATGGGCCCCGGGTCACCGAGATCTCGGTCGATTTTCCGGCGGGGCTTTTTCTGCGGGCGCTGGACCTGCAGGTCGGCGACGGGCCGGTGCAGGTGCTGGCCTTTACGCCTGCGCGCCCGGTGCGGCGGTTCGACTGGTTCTGCGCCAATCCGTTCCTGCCGGGCCTGACCTGGCGCTGGCACGACGGCGGCAACGACTTTGCCCCGGTGTCGAGTGACCGGCTGACGCTGCACGCAAGCGAGGGGGTGGTGGCATGACGACGCAACGGATCGGGTCGCTCTTGGTCTGGCCAGAGACGGGCGCGCTGTGGCGCTATCTGCCGCTGGTCCCCTCGCCCCAGCGCAACGAGGCGGGCCGCCCGATGGTCACGGTGATGGAAGCGGGCGGGATGGTCATGCTGACCATCGGCGCGCGGCTGGAGGCGTCAGAACCCGACCTGGCCGCCGCGCGCAAGGTCCTGGCGGCGGGTCGCGGGCTGGCCGAGGCGGCGGTGGACCTGCGCCCCGGTGCGGTGACGGTCAGCGGGGCCAGCCTGCGGCTGATCGCGGCGGACAAGGCCGAGACGGAACTGGCCGCCGCGCGTCCGTCGAACCTGCCGCCCTATTCGGCCGCGTTTTCGGCCATGCTGCAGGGCGATCAGGCGGCGGCAGTGAAGGCGGCTTTGCCAGCGGGGCGGGTGGTCGTGCGCTATGCGGTGGCGCTGCCCCGTGTCCTGACCGCCAAGGCCGAGCTTGCCGGTCCCTGGGACGGCGCGGGGACGGTCGAGGCGGCGCTGGCGCGGGGCGATCTGCGCCTGCGCACCAGTGCCGACGACGGCGCAAGCGCGGCCCTGCTGGCGCGGGTGACCGCAAAGGCAAAGGCTGAAGCCGCAAGCCCGCCGCTGACCGCCAGCGCCACCTGTGCGGCGCGGTCGGCGACCTTTGTCGACGCCACCGACAGCGAGACGATGACCGAGACCATGAACCTTGAGGCCGGAATTGCCGGTTGGATGACCTGATTTCTTACAAGGAGATTTGCGATGCTTTTGCTTGAATCCCAGGATGTTGTCGGCCAGACGGCCTATTGGTCGGACGACAGTGACCCCTTGCAGTATTATGCCCTGCCCGGAGAGCCGACGATGGCGATCCGCGACGGCAAGCCGGTGTTCAAATATGTGAAATACCGCAACCCGATCGACCGGCCCGGCGGGGTCAAGGGCGGTGGGCTGCTGGTCATGCAGGCGGAACTGGCGCTGCCCGCCAAGGACGAGGCGGAAATCCGGCGCCGGATCGGCGAACGCCTGCGGGCGATGCGGATTCCGGCCGCGCAGGCCAACAACGTCAAGATCGGGCGGCCGCTGATCTCGCGCGGGAAGGTGACCGTCGCGGTGATGGGCGAAGGCGGCAATGCGCTGGTGCAGCGGGTGGTCGTGCCCTCGCCCCCGTCGCTCTTTGGCAACAACGCGGTGTCGATCGGGGTCGAGCTGAACGAATTCGGCGCGCCGGTGTTCGAGGCGGCGCTGAAGGGCCAGGGCGCGGGTCTGGTGATCGTGGGCTATGAGCTGGGCTATTCGGCCAAGCTTCCGAAAGCGCATATCCTGGGCACCTGGAGCGCCTCGTCCTTTCAGCACTTCAAGCAGGAGATCAACGAGGACTGGAGCTACTGGGGCGAGGACGACTACGAAGAAAAGATCAGCGATTACCTGCACAAGTCGGAAACGCAGAAGATCGAATGGATCCTGCAGCCGCCGCCTGCGGGCATGGACGCGGCCAGCCATCAGAAGATGATCGACCTGATCGAGGATTCGGTGCGCCGCCAGCTGGACGAAGGCATCAAGCGCAACATCCTGGAGGCGATCCCGCCGGAAAGCCGCGATGTCGAAAAACTGCGCGAACGCGGGCTGGAGGACATCACGCGGACCATCGACACCTCGCGCGTCGCCTCGGTCCGGGTGGAATACGAGGCGGCCAAAGTGGTCGAGATGCCCGCCAACCCCAACGCGCCGCTGCCGGCCTTCGGGTCGATCACCGTGGGCGGCAAGGCGCTGAAATGGGACGATTATGCGATCACCGTCGATGCGGACGACCCGTTCTTCAAGAGCTTTGCCGCCAATTTCATGGTCAACGCCGATTTCGCCGACCTGCCCATCGCCAGCGTGAT
>JAKQLM010000684.1 GCA_029567145.1 Pseudomonadota bacterium | reverse complement strand
ACAACAGGACCGGCGTGATCTGCGGGATGACGCCAAAGCGGGCGCGCAGGGTCGCGTTCGCCCCGGTGGACCGGATGCCCTCGACCTGCTTTTCGTCGATGTTTTCCAGCGCTTCCGAGAAGATCTTGCCGAAGGTGCCGGTGTCGGTCAGCGCGATGGCGATGGCTCCGGTCATCGGGCCTGGGCCGAAGGCACGCGACAGGATGATGGTCCAGATCAGCCCGTCGACGCCGCGGATGAAGTCGAAGACGCGGCGGGCCGCAAAACGCAGGGGGCCGAGCGAGTTGAAGTTGCGGGCGGCAAGGAAGCCCAAGGGGAGGGCGACGAGCGCGGCTGTCATCGTGCCAAGGAAGGCCATCAGGATCGTCTCGAAGATCGCCCAAGCCACGTCGCCGTGCCGCCACATCTTGTTGGTCCAGAATTCGGAAACCATGTAGCCGAAGTTGGACCGCGCGGGGTCGATCCGGTCGCTGGACAGGGCCAGACCCGCCAGATCGCCGAAGGACTTGCCGTAGAACGGGCTGTCGAGCGTGAAGAACCAAAGCTCCCATCCCGGTTCGTATTTGAACGTCTCGACCTTGGATCGGGAATAGCTGAAGCGGCCCGCGTCGGTCGTCACGCTGACCTTGTTTTCCGAAACCGAGATCCAGTCGGGGATCGGTTCCGGAGCGGTCAGCACTGGCTTTCCGCCTTCGGGCTGGATGTCGATGGTGCCATAGCCGGGCACGACATAGCGCGCGCCCAAGGCGTCATAGGTCACGACATGACCCTGCCCCAGGTCGATGGTGGTGACATTGCCTGCAAGCGTCACCCAGTCGGGCAGCATCCCGGCAGAGTAGGTGCCCTTGTTCTCGCCCTCGATCGCGACAGTGACCGCGTCGGTCCGGTTGTCGCGGGTGACATGGGTCTTGTGCGACCAGAAGTCGCCCAGCAGGATCGCCGCATTGTCAAAGCGGGCGCGCTGGACCAGCCCGCCGATGTCAAAGCTGATCGCGGCGTAGACAAGATAGGCCAGGATCACCGCAGGAACCGCAAAGGCCTGTCTGCGGCGTCGGGTGAAGCTGGCGGTGACCATGTCGGCCAGCGACGGAGCCAGGAGTGAGACGGTCATGGCCTAGTGCCCCTTTACCAGAAGGGTGCGGAAATGGTCCGAGATGCGGTCGATCACCACGATGGCGGCAAAGAGCAGCGCAAAGATCGCCACCACCTCGTCATAGCGGCCCTGGCCCCATTGCATCGCCAGCTTCAGGTCGTGGCCGATGCCGCCTTCGCCGACAAAGCCCAGGATGGCGCTGGCGCGGACGTTGATCTCGAACCGCAGCAGCGCATAGGACAGCCAGTTCGGCGCGACTTGCGGAAGAACGCCCAGCCACATCCGCTGCGACCAGTTGGCACCCACCGAGGCAAGGCCTTCGACCGGCTTCAGGTCGGCGTTTTCGGCCACTTCGGAGAAGAGCTTGCCCAAAGCACCACCGGTGTGCAGCGCGATGGCGATGACGGCTGGCACCGGGCCGCCGCCAAGGATGTAGATCAAGACCAGCGCGATGACGATTTCGGGGATCGCGCGCAGGGCGTCCATCGTGCGGCGGAAAACCGGGATCAGGCCGGGCCAGCGGGCAAGGCCGCGGGTGGCCAGAAGCGAGAGCGACATCGCGGCCAGCGCGCCCAGAAGGGTGGCCACGGCGGCGATGTTCAGCGTCTCGATCAGCGCGGGGATATGTTCGATGATCAAGCCGGGCAGCAGGGCCATCTTGGCCCAGGCTTCCGAGAAGACCTCGGCCGGGAAATCGAAGACCTGATGCAGGCCCTCTAGAAAACCACCGGCGTTGCGTTCCTCGGCCAGGCTCCAGCCCGAGGCCATGAGAGCGACGAAGATGACCAGAAGGATGCCGCCATACATCCGCTTGCGGCGGGCCATGTCGAGATAGGCTTCGTTGCGGTTGGACAGATCGGGCCGCTGGCCCGGCGTCGGTCCGAAGGCGATATCGACCATGGGATCATCCGGAAAGGAAAAAGCCGGACCCTGCGCATGGCAGGGTCCGGCGTGGGATTGGCTTACATGCCTTCCTGAAGCTTGCGGGCGGCGAGGACGCCTTCGTACATCGAGTGTTCGACCGGGATGAAGTCCTTGGCGTCACCGGCGGCGACGGCATAGGCGCAGGCCTTGTCGGTTTCCCACAGGTTGGCGGTCAGCGCGGTGACCTTGTCCTTGACGTCGGCCGGCAGGGCCTTGCGGACGACCATCGGGCCTTCGGGGATCACTTCAGAGCGCCAGATTTCGACGAGGTTCGACATGTCGACCAGGCCAGAGTCGGCGGCCTTGCGGAAGGCGCCCGAGTTGTAGCCGTCTTCCCAGTTGCCCAGGCCGTC
>JAKQLM010000681.1 GCA_029567145.1 Pseudomonadota bacterium | reverse complement strand
CGCCGCATCCTCCAGCGGCTGCAATCGACCCAGACGGGCATAGCCGGGGTCACGGCGCGAAACCCGCGCCACCTCGGCCCACCAGTCAGCGGCCATCAGAAGGCTCTCCAGCTGGAACGCCTTCTTTTCATTCCACGCCTCGGGGACATGCGGCGACAAGGCACCCACCAACCCGCCCGAGGACCCTGCCCCGATCCCGACCGTATCAATCACCCGAACCCGCGCGCCGCGCCGGGCGCAGGCCCAGGCGATCGACAGGCCAAAGATTCCCGCCCCGCGCACCGTTACATCCACGCTTGCCATTCCCCGGCCCCTTGCCCATCAACAGGGCAAAGGACTACCCGCGATGACCCCCACAGAACAGCCCCCCGATCTTGACTGGCGCGATCAGGCGATCCCCGTCTCGCGCCGGTTCGACGACCCCTATTTTTCGCTTGCAGGTGGGCTTGAGGAAACGCGGCACGTCTTCCTGACAGGGAATAGGCTGCCAGAAAGACTCCGCGACGGGTTCCGCATCGCCGAGCTGGGGTTCGGGACGGGGCTGAACCTTCTGGCCACCCTGCTGGCCCATCGGGGTGACGGTCACCTTTTCTTTACCAGTTTTGAAGCCTTCCCGATGCCCGCAGGAGACATCGCACGGGCCTTGGCGGCTTTCCCGGAGACCGCCCCTTTTGCCCCCGCCTTCCTTGACCAATGGGCATCAGGGGCGCGAAGGCTGCGCTTTCCCAAGCTTACCGCCGAAATCATCGTCGGGGACGCAAGGGAGACCCTTCCGGGCTGGACGGGCCGGGCGGACGCCTGGTTCCTTGACGGCTTTTCCCCGGCCAAGAACCCCGAGCTTTGGTCGGATGATCTGATGGCCGAGGTCGCCCGCCACACAGCGCCGGGGGGCACTTTCGCGACCTACACCGCCGCAGGCCATGTGCGCCGCGCGCTGGCTGACGCGGGCTTTACCGTCACCCGCACCGCCGGTTTTGGCCGCAAACGGCACATGTCGGTAGGGATTCTGACCAATGGATGACCCCGGCACGCCGTCAAAGGAAACGTGACCGCCTGTAAAGCCCCAACCCGAACCGATGAAACGGAGAGACCGATGATCGTCAGAACCCTTGCCTCGATCCTGAATACCCCCGCCCATGCCAAGGGGGACTCGTATGAAAGCCGCC
>JAKQLM010000660.1 GCA_029567145.1 Pseudomonadota bacterium | reverse complement strand
CCCACGCTTCTTTGCCTGGTACAGGGGCGGCAGCAATCTCACCGGCGCGCTGGGCGATTTCCTGGCCGCCGTCGAAGGCTCGAACCTGGGCGGTGGCGATACGGCGGCGGCGGCGCTGGACGGGCAGGTGGTGGACTGGCTGCGCGACCTGATGGGCTTTCCCGACGGGGCCGGGGGCACGCTGACCAGCGGCGGGTCGATGGCCAACATGGTCGCGCTGACGGTGGCGCGCAACGCCATGGCGGGGGTGGATGTGCGGGCCGAAGGCGTGACCAACCTGCCGAAACCCTTGCGCTTCTACGCCTCGGACCAGGTGCATTCCGCGCACCAGAAGGCGATGGAGACGCTGGGCCTTGGCCAGCGCGCCCTGGCCCTTGTTCCGACCGATGCCGCCTTTCGGATGGATGTCGCCGCCCTTGCCGCGATGATCGCCGCAGACCGCGCCGCAGGGTGGCAACCGGCCTGCGTCATCGCCACGGCGGGCACGACCAGCACCGGGTCGATCGACGATCTGCCCGCGATTGCGGCCCTGTGCCAGCGTGAGCGGCTGTGGTTCCACATTGACGGCTGCATCGGGGCCTTCCTTCGGCTGTCCCCCCGGCACAAGGCGCTGGTCGACGGCCTTGACCTTGCTGACAGCCTGGCGCTTGACCCGCACAAATGGTTGCAGACCCCGTTCGAATGCGGCTGCGCGCTGGTCCGCAACCGCCGCCAGCTGTTCGAGACGTTCAACCTGCACGGGGCCTATCTGCAGGTGCAGGACCGGGGTCTGGCCGCTGCCGAATTCCTGGGCGACTACGGCTTTGAACTGTCACGCGGGTTCAAGGCGCTGAAGCTGTGGATGTCGCTGCGCGAGCAGGGGGCCGATGCCTTTGGCGCCCTGATTGACCAGCATGTCGAGATGGCTCAGGCCTTTGCCGCCCAGGTCCGCGCCGACCCGCGGCTGGAACTGATGGCCCCGGTGGCGATCAACATCGTCTGTTTTCGCTATCGCGGGCAGGGCGGGACCGAAGAGACCCTGCGCGCGCTGAACACCGAGATCATGCTGCGCATCCAGGAAAGCGGGGTCGCGGTCCCGACCGACACCACGCTGAACGGCCGCCACAGCTTGCGCGCCGCGATCAACAACCACCGCACCCGGCCCGAGGATCTTGACCGCCTGCTGGCCGAGGTCCTGCGCCACGGCGCAGCATTGCAGGCATCATTCTTCTAAATGGTTGACTGAGATCGGCGGCGCTGGTAATTCATCCATATGGTTGAACGAATCGACTCCGACCCCGCACCCGACCCCCAGGCTGACCCCCAGGGCGACCCTCTGTCCCTGCTGCTCAAGGCGGCGGGCGATCCCACCCGACGGGCGATCCTGACGCATCTGGCGCAGGAAGGCCCCGCCCGGGTGACCGACATCGCCGCGCGCTTCGACATCAGCCTCAACGCGGTGTCCAAGCACATCATGGTGCTGGAGAAAGCCGGTCTCGTCAGCCGCCGCAC
>JAKQLM010000185.1 GCA_029567145.1 Pseudomonadota bacterium | reverse complement strand
GGCATGGGCGCCAAACAGTGCATGAATGCGGCCCAGCGGCTGTATGAGGCCGGCCACATCACCTATATGCGGACCGACGGCATCGACATGGCCCCCGAAGCGGTGATGGCCACACGGGACGAGATCAAGCGCCGGTTTGGGGCGGACTACGTTCCCGCCAGCCCCCGGATGTACAAGAACAAGGCCAAGAACGCGCAGGAAGCGCATGAATGCATCCGTCCGACGGACATGGGCCTTGGTCCTGAAAAGATCCGGGTCGAGGATGACCAGCGCAAGCTTTACGACCTGATCTGGAAGCGCACCATCGCCAGCCAGATGGCTGCAGCCCGGCTGGAACGGACGGCGGTCGATGTGGCCAGCCCCGACGCGCAGGTGGCGTTCCGCGCGAACGGTCAGGTGGTGCTGTTTGACGGCTACCTGAAGGTCTACGACCAGGGCCGCGATGACGAGGATGAAGACGAAGGCCGCCTGCCGCAGGTCATGCAAGGCGAAGCCGTGGACAAGGGCGATGTCACGCCGGACCAGCATTTCACCCAGCCCCCGCCGCGCTATACCGAGGCGACGCTGGTCAAGCGGATGGAGGAACTCGGGATCGGGCGCCCGTCGACCTATGCCTCGATCCTGACCACGATCGTCGACCGCGAATATGTCCGCAAGGACAAGAACCGCCTGTTCCCCGAGGACAAGGGGCGCCTGGTGACGGCGTTCCTGTCCAACTATTTCCACCGCTATGTCGAGTATGACTTCACCGCCGATCTGGAGGCGGAACTTGACGATGTCTCGGCCGGGGACCGCGACTACAAGGATGTCCTGGCCCGGTTCTGGCGCGATTTCAGCGCCGCGATTGCCGAGACGGCGGATCTGCGGATCGGCGAGGTTCTGTCGAAGATCGACGATTTCCTGGCTCCGCACCTGTATCCGGCGCGGGCGGATGGCAGCGATCCCCGAGTTTGCCCGACCTGCGGGTCGGGGCGGCTGCACCTGAAGACGGCGCGGTCGGGCGGGGCCTTCATCGGCTGCGGCAACTATCCGGAATGCCGGTACACGCGGCCCTTGGCGGGGGACGCCGAAAGCGTCGCTTCGGACGGGCGCATCCTGGGGCAGGACGAGACCGGCATGGAGATCAGCCTGCGGGCCGGTCGCTTCGGGCCTTACGTCCAGCGCGGCGAGGCGACCGAGGCGCAGCCGAAGCCGGACCGCGCCAGCCTGCCAAAGGGCTGGACGCCGGACGGGCTGACGCTGGAGCGGGCGCTTCAGCTTCTGTCGCTCCCGCGGGAGGTGGGCAAGCATCCCGAAGATGGCGTGCTGGTCGAAGCCGGGATCGGCCGCTTCGGTCCCTATGTGAAGCATGGGTCGCTGTACGCCAACATTCCGGACGTCGAAGAGGTCTTCTCTATCGGGATGAACCGGGCGGTCGAGGTGTTGGCTCAGAAACTGGCCGGGCGGCGTGGGGGCGGGGCAAAGGCCGGGCCGCTGCGGACCTTGGGCGCGCATCCGGATGGCGGCGAAATCCAGGTGATGCCGGGCAAGTACGGCCCCTATGTGAAGTGGGAGAAGGTCAACGCGACCCTGCCCAAGGGGGTGGAGCCGGAGGCGGTCACGCTGGAGGAGGCTTTGGTCCTGATCACGGAAAAGGCTGGCAAGTCAGGGACAAAGAAGAAGGCCGCCCCGAAGAAGGCGGCGGCAGCCAAGAAACCCGCACCGAAAAAGGCTGCGGCGGCGAAGGCGGCCCCGAAGAAAGCGGCGGCAAAGAAGGCCCCGGCGAAGAAGAAAGTGGTGTCGGCGGAATAGTGTCCACGGTGGACAAACCTGGATGATTCTTTTAAATCAAGGGGTTGGTCGTGGGCGTTAGGGGATTCTTAACACCTTGACCGGAGGCCCTCACCCCCACCCCCATCCCCTTCCGACGGAGGGAGAGGGCAGGCGCAGGGTGGCCCCGGCGCGGGACGCTGCAGCCGGGCCGAATCCTTTCAGAAAGATTTACCGGAAGTTTTCGATAGCTTTTGGTCCCGGCTTCCCATCAGCCCCGCGGGTTGATCAGTTTGGCCATCAGGCTGGCGGTGCGGATCAGGCCCAGATTGCGACCGTTGTCGGTGACCACCAGTTCGGTCACGCCCTGCGACATCAGCCCCAGAATGTCCCGTACCGGGGTCTCTGCGCCCAGAGACCGGGTGGTTGGCGGTGCCTCGCCCGTCTCCATCACGTCGCGGGCGGTCAGCACGCCAAGCGGGTTCATGTGGGCCACGAAGTCGGCGACGTATTCGCTGACCGGGTTCGCGATGATTTCGCGCGCGGTGCCGCATTGCACGATCCGGCCGCCGTCCATCAGGGCGATCCGGTTGCCGATCTTGAACGCCTCGTCCAGGTCGTGACTGACGAAGACGATGGTGCGCTTCAGCTTGGCTTGCAGGTCCAGAAGTTCATCCTGCAGCTTGGACCGGATCAGCGGGTCAAGCGCCGAAAAGGGTTCGTCCATCAGCAGGATCGGCGCGTCGGTGACAAAGGCGCGGGCCAGGCCCACGCGCTGCTGCATCCCGCCGGAAAGGTCGCCCACCTTGCGGTCGGCCCATTGCGACAGGTTCACCAGTTCCAGCTGGGCATCGACCTTGGGCTTGCGCGCCTCGGGCGACATGCCCGCAAGCTCCAGCCCCAGGCCGACGTTTTCGCGCACCGTGCGCCAGGGCAACAGGCCGAATTGCTGGAACACCATCGCGATCCGGGTGGCGCGCAGGCGGCGCAGGGTTTCCGGGTTGGCCTTGGTGACCGACACCATCTTGTCGTTTTCCAGGACCCGCACTTCGCCCCGGACGACCGGGTTCAGCGCGTTCACCCCGCGCAGAAGCGTGGATTTGCCCGAGCCGGACAGGCCCATCAGGACCAGAATCTCGCCCTCGGCCACGGTGAGCGAGCAGTCGTGGACACCAAGGACCTGACCGCAGGCCTGCTGCACCTCGGCCCTTGACTTGCCCTGATCCATCAGGGGCAGGGCGCGGGCGGGGTTGTCGCCGAAGACGATGGAAACGCGGTCGAATTCCACGGCTGCCCGAGTTGTGGAAGCGTTCATTTCGACACCCTCAGCATGCGGTCCAGAAGGATGGCCACCACAACGATGATGAAGCCCGATTCAAAGCCAAGTGCCGTGTTCACGCTGTTCAGCGCGCGCACGACCGGGACACCCAAGCCGTTTGCGCCGACTAGGGCGGCGATGACGACCATCGACAGCGACAGCATGATGGTCTGGTTCAGGCCCGCCATGATCTGCGGCATCGCCCAAGGCAGTTCGACCTTCCACAGCCGTTGCTTCGGGGTCGCGCCAAAGGCCGTCGCGGCCTCCAACAGCGCCATCGGGGTGGAGGAGATGCCCAGATGCGTCAGCCGGATTGGCGCGGGCAGGACGAAGATCACCGTGGCGATCAGGCCGGGGACCATGCCGAGGCCAAAGAACACGATGGCCGGGATCAGGTAGACAAAGGTCGGCAGGGTCTGCATCAGGTCCAGAACCGGGACCATCGCCGTGTAAAGCCGGGGGCGGTGCGCGGCGGCGATGCCGATCGGCACGCCAAGCCCCATGCAGACCACGCAGGCCGACAGGATCAGGGTCAGGCTTTCGGTCGTTTCCTCCCAGTAGCCCTGGTTCAGGATGAAGAGGAACC
>JAKQLM010000631.1 GCA_029567145.1 Pseudomonadota bacterium | reverse complement strand
GGGATAACAGGCTGATGATGCCCAAGAGTCCATATCGACGGCATCGTTTGGCACCTCGATGTCGGCTCATCTCATCCTGGGGCTGGAGCAGGTCCCAAGGGTATGGCTGTTCGCCATTTAAAGAGGTACGTGAGCTGGGTTTAGAACGTCGTGAGACAGTTCGGTCCCTATCTGCCGTGGGTGCAGGAGACTTGAGAAGAGTTGACCCTAGTACGAGAGGACCGGGTTGAACGAACCACTGGTGGACCAGTTATCGTGCCAACGGTAGTGCTGGGTAGCTATGTTCGGACAGGATAACCGCTGAAGGCATCTAAGCGGGAAGCCCCCTTCAAAACAAGGTCTCCCTTGAGGGCCGTGGAAGACCACCACGTCGATAGGCCAGAGGTGTAAGTGCAGCAATGCATTCAGCTGACTGGTACTAATTGCCCGATTGGCTTGATCTGATCCGGAAACAGCAAGGCATACAGCCCCTGTCAGGATCGTCAAAAGCACGTAGAAACACGTGACGAAAACTTGGAACAACACTGATGTTTGGGGAGCCGTCGAAAGACACTCCCCGGTCTCTTCTCCGGACTGGTGGTCATAGCAGGCGTAAAACTCCCGATCCCATCCCGAACTCGGCCGATAAGTGCGCCCACGCCAATGGTACTGCGTCTCAAGACGTGGGAGAGTAGGTCACCGCCAGTCCTGAAAAGAGACACCTCACTCAAAAACGATGATCATACCGGTTCCCGCTACCAACAGCGCGGAACAACCCTGGCGCGGGGTGGAGCAGCCCGGTAGCTCGTCAGGCTCATAACCTGAAGGTCACAGGTTCAAATCCTGTTCCCGCAACCAATGTCGACCAAAATACCAGACACCAAAAAGCCGAGCTCCACGCTCGGCTTCTGTCGTGCAAAAGCCCAGACAATACCCGGCCAACAGGACACGAAACGACCTGAAAAGCCGCCAAAGTCCCAACTCCTGAAAACACGACATAAAGACGCCGGGGTTAGTGTCCACAGCCCCCAAGCCAGACTGCCAGCACAACCGGCAAGCCGCGCGCAAGGCCGCAGGCATCGACCTGGTGTCCAGGGCAGCGCCGGACGCAGCGCCGTTTCCCCGTGACCCCTGGCTAGTACCACATGTCCTGCACCGCGTCCTTGCGGCGGGTAATGAAGTCGCGCAGGGCCTCATCAGTGCCGGGGTCGATCGGCGGGGCCTGATATTCGGCCAGGATCTTCTTCCAGCGCGCGTTGGCGCGTTTCGCGCTGTCGATGCCGCCCTGTTCGTCCCAGGTCTCCCACGGCTGGTTGTCGTCCAGGCCGCTGTCCCAGTAGGCGGTTTCATAGTGCCGCAGCGTGTGCTGCGTGGAAAACAGGTGCTGGCCCGGCCCAAGTTCGGCCAGCGCCTCGAACGCCAGCGAGTCGTCGTCCACCGCCATTCCGTCCATGTAGGAATGCAGCGCGCCGCACATGTCGGTGTCCATGACATGCTTTTCATAGGACATCGACAAGAGCCCATCAAGGAACCCGGCCGAGTGCAGCACATAGTTCGCGCCGCCCTGAATGGCCGACATCATCGACATCATCGACTGCTGCATCGCCTGCCCGTCCGGCAGTTTTGACGTGCTGAAGTTGCCCGCGCAGCGCAAGGGCATGTTCAGCCGCCGCGCCAACTGGCCCATGACCAGCGACCCGATCGCCGGTTCCGGGGTGCCGAAGGTGGGGCTGCCGGTCTTCAGGCTCATCGACGAAAAGAACGACGCCAGGATCGTCGGCGCCCCGGGGCGTACCAGTTGCGCCAGCGCGCAGGACGACATCGATTCTGCCAGCCCCTGCGCCACCATGCCCGCGATCGTCAGCGGGGCCACCGCGCCGCCCAGAAGGAAGGGCAGGTGGATCGACCCCTGGTTGGCCGCCGCATAGGTCCGGATGCCCGCGGCCGTCACGCCGTCCAGGACCAGCGGCGAGGTGGTGTTGAAGTTGCCCATCACCACGCAGTTCTGGTCGACGAAGTCGGCCCCGAACAGGATGCGTGACAGCTCGATGCTGTCGGCCGCCCGTTCCGGCGCGGTGATCGACCCCAGATAGGCCCGGTCGGAATAGCGGATATGGGCATAGACCATGTCCAGATGGCGCTTGTTCACCGGCACGTCGGTCGGTTCGCACACGGTCCCGCCGGAATGGTGCAGCCAGGGCGAGGCCTGCGACAGTTTCACGAAGTTCTGAAAGTCCTCGATGGTGCCGTAGCGGCGGCCCCGGTCCAGGTCCATCACGAAGGGGCTGCCGTAGGACGGCGCAAAGACGACGTTCCTGCCGCCGATCTGCACATTGTTCGCCGGGTTGCGGGCGTGCTGGGTGAATTCGGCGGGGGCGGTCTTCAGGATCTCGCGGACCATGCCGGGCGGAAACCGGACGCGCCAGATATCGTCGGTGACGTCCGTCACCTCGGCCCCGGCGGTCTTGTACAGCCGCATCGCCTCGTGGTCGTCGCGCAGTTCGATCCCGATTTCGGCCAGCAGCCGGTCGGCGGTCGCCTCGATCCGGATCAGGCTTTCTTCCGACAGGATGTCGTAGGTCGGGATCCCACGCACGATATAGGGCCGGTGCACACCCGCTTCGACGCCGACCCGGGCATCGCGCATCTTCTGCCGCCCGCCCCGCTGGCGCTTGCTGTGCCGACCCGTGTCATCGCCGTCTGACATGCTGTCTCTCCTCGACCTAGGGTCGAAGATAGGCGGGGCGACCCCGACTGTAACGCTGGAAAATATTCATCGAGTTGATAAGACAGGCTTATGGAAACCCTGCGCCATCTTCTGCCGTCGCCCAGCGGTCTTGTGGTCTTCGAGGCCGCCGGGCGGCTGTCCAGCTTTTCCGCCGCCGGGCGCGACCTGGGGATGAGCCAGGCCGCCGTGTCCTATGCCATCGCCCGGCTGGAGGCGCAGCTTGGCACGGCGCTGTTCCTGCGCGAATACCGGCGCGTGCGGTTGACCGAGGCGGGGCAACGCTTTCATGCCGACGTGACCATCGGCCTGTCCCACATCCAGCGCTCGGCACAAAGTCTGCGGTCGCTGGCAACCGGCAGCCATGTGACCCTGTCCTGCTCTACCGCCTTTGCCGCCTACTGGATGGTGCCGCGGATGGAATTGTTCCGCGCCGCCCTGCCGGATGTCGATCTGCGCATCCAGACCTCGGACCGCGATCTTGATCTGGTGGGCGAGGGCATCCCCCTGGGGGTGCGCGGCGGCTATCCGACCGATTGGCCGGCCTGTCAGACCGAGGTGCTGGCCCCGGAACGGATCTATCCCGTCTGCTCGGCCGCGCATCTGGACCGCTTTGGTCCCGTCGATGGTCCCCGTGACCTGCTGGACCTGCCGTTGATCCACCTAGAAGAGCCGTTCCGGTCGGCAACAACCTGGCAGGACTGGTTCGCCGCGCAGGGGATTGCGGCGTCGTCCGTGCCGCGCGGGTTGCAGATCAACGACTATGTTCTGGTCGTGCAATCGGTGATCGAGGGCCAGGGCATCGCGCTGGGGTGGGATCACCTGATCGAAGGACTGGTGCGCAAACGCGTCCTGGCCCGGCTGACAGGGCAAGTGCTGGCGACCGGAAAGGATTTTCACGTCATCTGGCCGCGCGCCGTGCCGCTGTCACAACCAGCCGCCAAGGTGCGGGACTGGCTGCTGGACCAGCGCACGCCGTCGGCCTAGGTCCCAGCCTGCCCTACCGCCTGCCGCAGCACCCGGGCCGAGCCTTGCAACGACGCGAACGCGGTGTAGCGGGCGTCATGCAGCCGGGCCAGATCGCCCGTGGCGGGCGCGAACCCCTGCGCGGGGCCGGACATGGCCGCCATCGCTGTCGCGGCGTCCGGGTGGGTGCCCGAACCGATCGCGGCCAGCATGGCCGACCCCAGCAACACCGGCTCGGGCGCGTCGGGACGCGCGACCTGCAGCCCTGTACTGTCGGCAAGCATCTGGCAGGCCAGCGGGGTCTGCGCCGCGCCGCCGCTGGCGATGATCGTGTCGATCTGCAGGCCTTCCGCCGCAAAGCGGTCCAGCAGTTGCCGCAGCCCGTAGCCGATGCCGGACAACCCGCCCAGATACAGCTGCGCCAGGTTGTCGATCCCGCGATCCAGACCCAGGCCTGCGATGACCGCCCGCGCTTCGGGGTCGGCAAAGGGCGACCGGTTGCCCAGGAATTCGGGCACGACCAGCACCCCGGCCGCGGCCCGGATCGTCTCCGACAGGTCGGGGGCCAGCGTCGCCGCATGGGCCGCGACATGGTCGATCAGCGAGAGACCCTGCGCCTTGGCCCGGCTCTCGATCTCGGGCGCGTCGCGGTGCAGGTGGACCAGATGCGCCAGCGCCGCCCCTGCGGCCGACTGCCCGCCCTCGTTCAACCACAGGCCCGGCAGCATCGCGTCATAATACGGACCCCAGACCCCCGCGACCGGCGTCGCCCCGACCGTCGAGGCCATCGAACAGGCCGAGGTTCCGAACACATAGGCCAGCCGCCGCGTCGGGTCGGGATCATCGCCGGGCAGCGAGACGCCCAGGGTGCCCAGCCCCCCGGCATGGGCGTCGATCAACCCCGCCGCCACGGTAACGCTTTCCGGCAGGCCCAGATCGCGTGCGGCCATCGCGTTCAGCGGCCCCAGCGCGGTGCCGGGGCTGACAACCTCGGTCCCGATCCGGCGAAAGCCCTCGTCCGCCAAGCCGCCCAGGCCGATGGCGCGGAAGTAGCCCGCGTCCCAGCGGTTCTCATGCGCCAGATAGGTCCATTTGCAGGTGACCGTGCAGGATGACCGCGCCAGCCGCCCGGTCGCCCGCCAGGTCAAATAGTCCGCCAGATCAAAGAATTGCGCCGCCTCGGCATAGGAGGCGGGCATGTGCCGGGACAGCCACAAAAGTTTTGGCGTCTCCATCTCGGGCGAGATGCGTCCGCCGACAAAATCCAGCACGGCATGGCCGCCGGCGTTGATCTCCTCGGCCTCGGCCTGCGCGCGGTGGTCCATCCAGACGATGACGTTGCGGCTGGGATCGCCCGAGCGGCCGACGGGCAGGCCCTGGCCCCGGTCCCCGACCGCGACCAGCGAACAGGTGGCGTCAAAGCCGATCCCCCGGATCGCAGCCCCGGACACGCCCGATGCTGCCATCGCCTCGTGCGTTGCGATGCAGACGGCCAGCCAGATCTGGTCCGAGGACTGCTCGACGATGTCGCCGGGGTCCTGCCACATGGTCACCGGGTGCTTGCCCACCCCCAGAAGGCGGCCCGCCGCGTCGAACACCCCCGCCCGCGCCGATCCTGTGCCGACATCGACCCCGATCAGCATGTCAAAGGTCCACCGTGTTCGGCAAGAGCACCAGGTCGCGCACCACGACCCCCTTGCGGCGGGTCAGCATGAACAGCACCGCCTCGGCCACTTCGGTCGGCTGCATCAGGCTGCCGTTGGCCAGGGCCTCTTCCATCTTGGCCTTGGGCCAGTCGTCCAGCAGCGCCGTCACCACCGGCCCCGGCAGGATCGACCCGACGCGGATGCCGTGCGGGGCCAACTGGCGGCGGATCGTGTGGGCAAAGGCCTGCACCGCGAATTTCGAGGCGGTGTAGATCGGCTCCCACACCACCGGCACGACCCCCGCGATCGAAGAGGTCATCACGATGTCGCCCGTCTTCCGGTCGATCATGTGCGGCAGGACCGCGTGGACCGACCGGAAGGCGGCGTTGATGTTCAGGTTCAGCATCCGGTCCCAGGCATCTGGGTCACCGTCCTGGATCGGTCCGCCGACATAGGCCCCGGCATTGGCGTGAAAGATGTCCAGTTGCCCCGTCAGCCCAAGGATGCGCGGCAGCATCCCGCTGACCTGTGCCCCGTCCAGAAGGTCCACCACCAGGGGATGCGCCCCGGTCCCCAGCTCGCGGCACAGGGCGTGCAGCCGGTCTTCGGCCCGGTCGATCAGCACGACCTGCGCCCCTTCGGCCAGCATCGCGCGCGCGCACTCTAGCCCGATTCCCGAGGCGGCCCCCGTCACGGCAGCAGTTTTTCCGGTCAGTCTCATGCTGGTCTCCTTACCCGCGGCCATGGCTGACGCGCGACTGGCGGGCCAGGCTGTCGACGATCACGGCGATGGCAAGGACGCCCCCGGTGATCATGTAGCGCAGGGATGACGACAGGTTCAAAAGCGTCAGCCCGTTGGAAATCGCCTGGATCACGATGATCCCCAGCACGGCGGACCACGCCGTCCCGCGTCCGCCGAACAGGCTGGTCCCCCCGATCACCGCCGCCGCGATGGCGTTCAGGTTCACGTCGCCCGTGCCCGCCTGCTGGCTGGACGAGGCAAGGCGCGACGCCGACAGGATGCCCCCCAGGGCGGCCAGCGTCGAACACAGCATGAAGGCGCTTAGATAGATGCGGCGCACGTTGATGCCGGACCGCCGCGCGGCCTCTTTGTTGCCGCCGACGGCGAACATGGACCGGCCCCATTGCGTGCGGGTCAGGCCGTAGTTCAGGATCACGGCAAGGAGGACGAACAGCGCGAACATGACCGGCACGCCGCGGCCAAGGTGAAGGTAATAGATCGCGCCCTCCAGTGCCACGGTCAGGGCGGCGGCCTTCAACACCAGCCGTGTCAGCGGTTGCGACGACAACCCGGCGGCCTGGCGCTGTTTCATCACCGACAGGCCGACCCAGACCATGACGGCCCCCGGCAGCAGGCCCAGAAGATACGACGCCCACTGGGGCAGGATCCAAAGCTGGCCAAAGCCCACCAGGGGCGAGGCGAAGGGCAGGTTGATCGACCCGGTCGGTCCCAGGATGTAAAGCTGCAACCCCAGGATCGCCAGCAACCCCGACAGGGTGGACACAAAGCTGGGCATCCCCAGCCGGTTGTAAAGCGTCGCATAGACCGCCCCGATCAACGCGCCGCAGGCCAGCGCGGCCAGGATCGCCAGCGGCAAGGACACGCCCGCATTGGCCCACAGGACCCCGATCAACGCCGAGGCAAGGCCGCTCATCGACCCGACCGACAGGTCGATCTCGCCCAGCATGAGCACGCAGACGATGCCCAGCGAGATGACGCCCACGGTGGCGCAGTCGAACAGCAGGTTCACCAGGTTGTTCGG
>JAKQLM010000620.1 GCA_029567145.1 Pseudomonadota bacterium | reverse complement strand
TTCCTCGCCGCAGATATAGGCCCCGGCCCCGTGGTGCAGATAGAGGTCAAAGTCCCAGCCGGATTTCGCCGCGTTCTTGCCCAGCATCCCGGCGTCATAGCATTCGTCGATGGCGGCCTGCAGCGCCTCACGCTCGCGGATGTATTCGCCGCGGATGTAGATGTAGCAGGTGTTGGCGTTCATCGCGAAAGACGCGATCAGCGCACCTTCGATCAGCGTATGCGGGTCGTGCCGCATGATCTCACGGTCTTTGCAGGTGCCCGGTTCCGACTCGTCGGCGTTGATCACCAGGTAGCTCGGACGCCCGTCCGACTGCTTGGGCATGAACGACCACTTGAGGCCCGTGGGGAACCCCGCCCCCCCCCGGCCGCGCAGGCCGCTGGCCTTGACCTGCTCGATGATCACATCGCGGCCGCGCTTGATGATCTCGGCGGTGCCGTTCCAATGCCCGCGCTTCATCGCGCCCTTCAGGCTGCGGTCATGCATCCCGTAGAGGTTGGTGAAAATGCGGTCCTGATCCTTGAGCATTCTGGTCTTCCTAACCCCGGCGTCCGCGCCAGATCTGATACGTCACCACAAGGGCCCAAAGGAACCCGGCCAAGGCCGCCAGGTCGAACAGGAAGACATAGCGCGTCTCCCAGCCCAACCGGCCACCCAGCCATTGCGCCCCCAGCCACAACACCATCGTCCCGACCAGAACAAGGCCGACCAGCCGCGCCCGTGCGGCGCGTTTCAGGTCAGAGGGATCGGGACGCTGCTGCATGGGCCCTTAGTAGTTGTTGGTCTTGGCGCGTTCACGGAACGCCTCAAGCCCTTCGGTTGCGATGATCTTGGCCTGAGCCACCCAGCGGTCGCGGGTGATCCGGCCCTTGAAGCTTTTCATCTCGGCGTCGACGACGGCCACATCGGCCTCGCTCCACCCGGCGATCTGATCGAAATGGTAAAAGCCCAGCTCGTTGACCAGCTTTTCCATCGCCGGGCCGATGCCCTCGATCTCTTTCAGGTCGTCGGCCTTGCCTTTGCGCGGGGCCCTCAGGCGGGCCGGTCCGGCAATCCTGGCGGGCTTGGGCTCAGCCTTGGGCTCGGCTTTCGGCTTGGCTTCGGCTTTCGGCTTGGCGGGGGCTTTCGGCTTCGGAGCAGCTTTCGCCTTGGGCGCAGCGGCTGGGGCCGGGCTGGCCACGGGCGCGGACACAAAGGCCGCCGGTTGCGTCACCACGGCTTCGGCGACCGGGGCGGCAGGCTCTGCGGACGGCTCGACCGCGGCCGGTGACGGCACGATCTTGCGGACGCGCGGACGCGGACCTTCCTCTGCCGCAGCACCCCAGGGCATGCCCAGGATCAACCCGGCGATCAGCGCGACCACGCCGCCCAAGGCGGCGGCAGGGAACAGGTCGAACTTGCCGACGACCACCAAAACGCCGAACGCCACCAGACCGGCAGCAGCCCCGATGACCCAGCCCCCAAGCCAGGGCGCATTCTTGTTCTCAGCCTTGTGCATTGCCGTTTCTCCCCTTTGGTCCGCGCCCTTTGCGGGCGATGTCCTGTCCTTGCCGTCCCTCTTCTTCCGTTACAGTTTCGCCGCGCGTTCGGCCTCGGCGACCGTGCCGCCCGCCGCCAGGATCTTTGCCTGCACCACCCACTTGTCGCGGCTGACGCGGCCCTTGAAGCCTTCCAGATTGTCATCGACCCAGGCGATTTCGCCCGTCGTCCAGTTGGCGATCTGGTCAAAGTGATAAAAGCCCAGGCGGTGGCACAGCGCCTCCAGCTTCGGGCCGATCCCGACGATCAGCTTCAGGTCATCGGCCTTGCCGCCCTTGGGCGCGGACAGCGCTGCGGGCTTGACGCCCCCCGCCTGACCCGAGGCCTTTGCGTCGGGCGTCGCCGCCGGAGTTGCGTTCGGCGCGTTGCCGTCGGTCACCGGCTTGCCCTTGGATTGGGCCTTGGCCTCTTGCACTGTGGCGCCGCTGGCATCCGCCGGAACGCCGGACGAAGGCTTTGGCTCTACCGTCTTGCCCTTGGCCGGTTTCACAGCGCCCGCCTGGCCCAGCCAGGGCGTCGTCAGCGGCACTTCGGTCCCGTCGATCCGCTTGATCGTGTCGGCGGTGTCCACCGCAAGCTGCGCGCTGGCGTTGTACTTCGCCCGCCCCGCCGCGTGATCCTTCAGGCTGGTCAG
>JAKQLM010000613.1 GCA_029567145.1 Pseudomonadota bacterium | reverse complement strand
CCGGTGGCGGCCGCCGCCGACCAGATCGCCCGCCGCTTCAGGCGCTGGACATCAACGCCCAGATGCACCGCCTGCGGCTCGCCCAGGGCAAGGGCGTTCAGGCCGCGCGCCAGGCGGGGGGCGACCAGCAGCGCAACGCCGATCAGCGGCAGCGCGGCAGCCAGCCGCGTCCAGGTGGCCCCGGCCAAAGACCCGAGGCTCCAGAATGCCAGGTCGCGCAGCTGGCGGTCATCGGCAAGATAGGTCAGCACTCCGGTCGCCGCCCCGGCCAGCGCGGCAAGGGCAATCCCGGCCAAGAGCATCAGCGCCACATCGGTGCGCCTGCCCCGGGTCGCGACACGGTACAGGACCAGCGTGGTGATCCAGCCGCCAAGCCCGGCCGCGACGGCCACCAGCGACGGCCCCGCCCAGCCGACCAGGCCCAACGGCAGAAGCCCGCCCAGGACGATGGCCAGCACCGCCCCAAGCCCGGCGCCTGCGGACACGCCGACGATGCCGGGATCGGCCAGCGGATTGCGGAACAGGCCCTGCAACAGCACCCCCGCCACCGCCAGCGCCGCCCCGACGGCAAGGCCCAGCGCCAGGCGCGGCAGGCGAATGTCATAAAGCACGACCTGATCGCGGGGCGACAACCCGTCGCCCAAGACGGCGGCGACCAGATCGCCCGCCCCAAGCCCCGCCGCGCCCGTGGTCAGCGACAGGACCGACACGGCGAGGACCAGCCCCGACAGGGCAATCGTCACCGCTTTCGGCGCGGGGCGGCGCAAAGGGCGCGCAAGCGGGCGCGACAGTGAAACCATGGCCTAGCCCTCGCTGCCGTAAAGCGCGTCGTACAGCCGGTCCGCCGCCTCGGGCGTGCGGGGGCCAAAGCCCAGCAGCAGCATCCCGTCCATCCGGATGATCATGGCCGCCCGCGCCGCCGGGGTCTGCCCCAGCGCCGGGTGCGCCCGCACATCGGCATCGGCAACCGCCAGATCGCCCGCGCGGTCCATCATCAGGATCGCATCGGGCGCTGCGGCCAGGATCGCCTCGTCCGTCATCGGCTTGTAGCCGGCAAAGCCGGTCGCGGCGTTCACGGCCCCGGCCAGGCGGATGATCGCGTCCGCTTCGGTGCCCTCCCCGCCCGCCAGCACGCCGCCGCCTTGCAGCGACAGGACAAACAACACCCGCATCGGCGCGCTGACCGCCGCCGCGCGGGCCAGGGCGGTGTCCAGCCTGCCCTGAACCGCCGCGCCAAGCACCCTGCCCTCGGCCTCCAGGTCCAAAGCCTTTGCGACGGCGGTGATCTTGGCAAGGATTCCGGATGGATCGGTCGCCTCGGGCACCAAAACGAACGGGATGCCAGCCGCTTGCAGCACCTCTACCGCCTGGGGCGGACCGGCGTCGCCCTCGGCAATGATCAGGCCGGGGTCCAGCGCCAGCACATTTTCAGGTGACAGGGCGCGGATATAGCCCACGTCCGGCAGGACCTGCACGCTGTCCGGCCAGGTCGAGGTTGTGTCCCGGGCAATGATCCGGTCCCCCGCGCCCAGCGCCACCGCGATTTCGGTGACCGACCCGCCCAGCGTGATCACCTTGGCCGCATCCTGGGCCGTTGCCGCCGAGGCAAGGCCCAGTGCAAGACCCTGTGCAAGGCCCAGTGCAAGGCCCAGCGCAAGACCTAGAACCGGGCAAAAACTGCGGATCATGCCGACACCTCTTGCAGACGCGGCAGGGCCCGGACGACCGCGTTCCAGGGCGCGACCGGGATGTCCTTGCGATAGCCAAAGATCTGCAGGATCAACTCGCCATCCGCCGCAAAGGCCTCGACGCTGAAGACGTCGCCGGTGCGGGTGGGCTTCCAGACGGCATAGACCTCGGCAATGCGGTCGGCGCGCAGGTGCAGGTTGAACCGCGGGTCCATCACGTTGATCCAGGGGCCCATCGGCACGATCCGGTCGACCGGACCGCCATGGATCTGGATGCAGCCCGCGTTGCCGACAAAGATCATCACCGGGATCGCCGCATTCGCGACCTGGGTCAGGGTCAGGGTCACCGCCTCCGGCTCCAACCGCTGAACGTAAGGCGCGCCCGCGACGCGGTAAGCGCCAAGCCGGTTCATCCCGTGGTCCTTTGCCAGGCCGATGAACTGGTGCGTGTCGGTCATCCGGTTCCAGGCCGCCCGCAGCGCAGGCGCGCTGTCGCGGTCGGCCCGGGCCGGGTCCACCGGGCGACGGGGCGACAGGGTCAGGGTTTGCGGCTGTCCTTCCAGGCGCATGTTGGCCAAAAGGTCCGGCCACAGCGCATGGTTCGATTGCGGCTTCAGATGGACCTTGTGGACCGCATCGCCCGCCGCATCAAAGACCTGCAGACTGCGCTTTGGCCCGTCCGGACTGGCCTCCTCGACGGCAAAGGCATGCACCCAGTGTTTCGCAAAGACCCGCAGGTCGATCTCTGGCCCCAGCACCATCGCGCCATGCGCGCCCGAGCGGTAGTCAAGGTAGGTCCCGACCCGCTCATGCACGCAAGATTCGTTGCGGGTCAGGGCCATGACCTCGCCCAGCCGCCCGATCCAGGGCAGCAGGCGGTCCGGATGGGGGGTCACCACGGTGGCGGTCGTGCCGACAAAGGCCGCGACAAGGTCGGCCTCGGTGATCCCCAGCGAGGCGGCGAAATCGCGGGCGCGGGCATTGGGGGTTTCAGTGCGCAATGCGCTGATCTGGTCGGGGCCGAGCTTGGCCATTGGCATCCATCCTGTCTTTTCGGGGGACGCGCGTCTCTGGCAGACAGCTGGGGCGCGGGGGTGCTGAAGCGTCGCCCGAAATCGAGCGGCGGATACTTGACAAAAACACTCGGCGATCTTTAGAAGCCAATTCCTGACAGATCAAGTCAGAATCTTCTGCCGCCAGCCCGCCGATCCGGCCATGGCCAGCCCTTCCGCAGACCAGGACCTTGAAGGGACCACCATGTCGATCCGCTGCCTGCCCATATCTTGTTTCCCCGTCACCCGGGCCGTTCTCTTGTCCACCGCAACCACGCTTGCGCTGACCGCAGCACCTGCCCTGGCGCAGGAAACCGTCTTTCAGATGCTGGGCCGGATCATCCTTGGCACCGGCACCGCAAAGATCGCCATCGACACGCCGCAAGCGGTGACGGCGCTGGAACAAGAGGACCTTGACCGCAAGCAACCCTCGGGCATCGGCGATGTCCTGAAGGGCGTGCCGGGCGTGCAGGCCGCCGGAGCCTCGGCCCGGCCGATGGGGCAGGCCTTCAACATCCGGGGGATCGGCAATTCGGAACAGACCGCGTCCGAAGACCGGATCAAGGTCGTGATCGACGGCGCGCCAAAGTTCTTTGAACAATACCGGATGGGCAGCTTCTTCGGCGATCTGGATCTGTTCAAGCGGGTGGAAATCCTGCGCGGCCCGGCGTCCTCGACGCTGTATGGCTCGGGCACCATCGGCGGTGTCGTGGCCTTCACCACCAAGGATGCCGCCGACTATCTGGCCGACGGCGAGACCAGCGCCTTGCGGGTCAAGGGCGGCACCGAAAGCAACGGCACCGGCACGAAACTGGGCGTGATCTACGCCCACCGCGCCGGGAACGCCGATTTCCTCCTGTCCTTGAACACCAGCCAGGGCGGCGACAAGGTGGATGGGGGCGGCATCACGATTGCCGGAACGGCGCATGAAGCGGTGTCTGGCCTGTTCAAGGGCAAGCTGACCTTTGGCAATGACGGCGACCAGACCCTGACGCTGGCCCTGTCGCGGACCGACAGCGACCTGGACGACGCGGCGGTGGCGCAGACCGGCGGGGCGGCCACGATCCCGTCCTTCGGCTTTGCCGACATCCATGCGGTCGATGACACGGCGACCCTGACCTGGACCCACGGCGTTGCGGCCAGTGACCTGTTGGACCTGACAGTCCAGCTGTCCTACACCGACACCGACGTCGCCAAGTCGAACTTCACCGGCAGCGCGCTGACCTGTGCGGCGGGGACGTTCCAAGTTCTGTGTCCCGGCGATTTCGGCTATGCGACGACCACGCTCAAGATCGAGAACACCGCCGACCTGTCATCGGGCGACTGGCAGAACTTCCTGACCTTCGGTGTGCAGCTGTCCAACCAGGACCGGACAGCGACCTCGACCCTTGGGCCCTTGGGCTTTCACCCCGAAGGCACCGACCGCAAGCTTGGCCTTTATGCGCAGGGCGAATTCGTCTGGAATGACCGGCTGACCATCATCCCGGGCCTGCGCGTCGATTTCGGCGACCGCACGCCCTCGGCTGCCACCGTCGCCCTGGGCGGGGCCGCTGTCGAGGATCAGGCCGTGTCGCCCAAACTGTCGGCGCTGTACAAGATCAACGACAGCTGGGGGGTCTTCGGCACGCTGGCCCGGACCGAACGGATGCCGACGCTGGACGAGCTTTATTCGACCGACGGCGGCCGCCTCCCCAGCCTGGACCTGAAGAAGGAAACGGCCGCGTCCGTCGAACTTGGCCTGACCTACCAGCGCGAAGGCCTGTTTGCCGAAACGGATTCGCTGCAGCTCAAGGCCACGGCCTTCCACAGCACGCTTGAAAACCTGATCGTGACGAACGGCGCTACCGGGGCGGTCCCGCGCTACCTGAACGTGCGGTCCGCCGAAATCTGAGGCGGCGAGGTCGAGGCCAGCTTTGACGCCGAACTCTGGTTCGCCAGCCTGGGCTACAGCAACGTGAAATCCGCCTACCGCGACATGCCGATCCCGGCAGCCAACGGCCTGACCATCGCCGACACCCCCGCCGAGAACCTG
>JAKQLM010000595.1 GCA_029567145.1 Pseudomonadota bacterium | reverse complement strand
GGTAGAACCGCTCCGTCAGCCGCGGCAGGTGGACCGGGTCGATCCCCTCCCCCTCGTCCGCGACCTCGACCCGCACCGCCGGCCCCCGCACCGTCTCTTCCGCCGACAGCGAGACCCGCACCACCTGCCCCGCCTTCCCATACTTCAACGCGTTCTCCACCAGGTTCGTGAAGACCTGCACCAGCTGATCCTGATCCCCCGGCACCGTCACCGGATCGCCGGTCAGTTCCACCCGATCCCCCTCCTTCTCCGCCACCCCCCGCAGGGACGAGATCACGCTCTCCAGAAGCCCCCGCAGCTCCACCGGCTCCTTCGGCCGCACCCGCTCCTCCGCCTCGACCCGGGAAAGCTGCAGCAAGTCCCGGACAAGGCGGTTCATCCGCCCCGCCTCGGCCTCCATGATCCCCAGGAACATCTCCCGCGCCTTCGGGTCATCCTTCGCGGCGTTCTTCAGGGTCTCGATGAAGCCCATCAGCGCTGTCAGAGGGGTGCGCAGCTCGTGGCTGACGTTCGCCACGAAATCCCGCCGCATCGCCCCCGCCTTTTCTTCTTCGGTGACGTCGCGAAAGACGCACAAAACGATGTCGCCGCCCTGCCGCGAGACGGTGACCTGGAACACCGCCTCCTGCCCCTCGCGCCGCAGGGTCATCCGCGCTTCGTGCAGCCCGCCGGACCGGGCGGCTGTGCCGATCGCCTCCAGCACCGCAGGGGTTCGTACCGCCATCGCCGGGTTCCGACCCAGGATCCCCTCGCCCAGCAGGGCAAGCGCTGCCGGGTTGGCTGCCAGCGTCCGGTCCTCGCGCTGCACCACCATCGCCGGCAACGGCAGCCCGTCCAGAAGCCGGGACCAGTCCATCGGGTCGTCCGTCGCGGTCAACATTTTAGCCTCACGATCTCTTGTCTTGCGCGAAAATAGCTGTAACCATTCCGATCTGTAAGTGAATTGGTTCGCTGCCGGCCTTTGCCCGGAACAAAGGTCGGCACCGACGGGAAGTCCTTACTGAAGACGTTTTTCTCGGCGCCCCTTCGATGTGGAGGTGGAGTCACACTGATGTCAAAGACCCTACGATGCCTGGCAATCGGCATCCCGACCGCAAGCTTTGCGGAGCCCACGATCAGGCCGGAAGAGGCCGCGTCGATCACCCTTGCCGATCTGGCCGGACACATTCCGCTGCCCGACTCGCTGGAACTTGTCGTCGCGCCGCTGTTCTGCGCCGATTTCGACGCGCTTGAAATCATCGAGACGCTGGGATCGGCCGGCTATCGCGGCGTGCTGCGAATCATGACCCCCAAGCTGCCCAACCGCCAGATCGTCCTGCGCGAGTTGCGCAGCCATGCCGTCCGCCAGGGCCTGTCACTTGAAATGCAAGAGCACCCCTAGACCGGCGTCAGCCCGGCGCGGAACCGGCGCGCGTTGGCGCGGTAGCTGGCCGCGCTGGCCAGAAGCCGCGTCTGTGCCGGGCCATCAAGCGCCCGCACCACCCGGCCCGGCGCGCCCATCACCAGGCTGCCATCGGCAATCTCTTTCCCTTCGGTGATCAGCGCCCCGGCCCCGATCAGGCAGCCCTTGCCGATCTTCGCGCCGTTCAGGATCGTGGCCCCCATGCCGACCAGCGATCCGTCGCCGATCGTGCAGCCGTGCAGCATCGCCTTGTGCCCGATCGTGCAGTTCGCGCCGATCACCAGGGGATAGCCCATGTCGGTGTGCAGCACGCAGTTTTCCTGCACGTTCGACCCGGCCCCGACCCGGATGTCCTCGTTGTCGCCGCGCAAGGTCGCGCCGAACCAGATCGAGGCGTCCGCTTCCAGCACAACCTTGCCGATCAGGTTGGCATCCGGCGCCACCCAGGCCGACGGGTCGATCGTCGGCGCTACTCCGTCCAAAGCATAGATCATCGGGCCTCGAACTCCTCGTTCAGGGTGCGCACAAAGGCCGACAGCTGCGGCTGGCGCTCGCGGCGCAGACGCTCGGCGGTCAGGATCGCCTTCAGCCGGTCAAAGGTCTGCTCCAGGTCGTCATTCACCAGCACGTAATCGTATTCTGCCCAATGGCTGATCTCGTCCCGGCTTTTCGCCATCCGCCCGGCGATCACCTCGTCGCTGTCCTGCGCCCGTCCGCGCAGGCGGCTGTCCAGTTCCGCAATCGACGGCGGCAGGATAAAGATCGACACCACATCGTCGCGCATCGCCTGCGCCACCTGCTGACCGCCCTGCCAGTCGATGTCAAAGACGGTGTCCGTTCCGGCCTCCATCGCCGCCAGGACCGGGGCACGCGGGCTGCCGTAAAGGTTGCCGAACACCTCGGCATGTTCCAGCATCTCGCCGGTTTCCACCATCGCAAGAAACTCGGCCCGGCTGCGGAAATAGTATTCCCTACCGTCCACCTCTCCCGGTCGCGGAGCGCGCGTCGTGGCCGAGACCGAGAACCGCATCGTCGGATCCCAGGTCATCAGCATCCGCGACAGCGTGGACTTCCCCGCCCCCGAGGGCGACGAAAGGATAAGAAGAAGCCCACGACGGATCATTGTCTATTCCACATTCTGCACTTGCTCGCGCATCTGATCGATCACGGTTTTCAGGTCAAGACCGATCCGGGTCAGCGCCAGGGACTGCGCTTTGGAACACAGGGTATTCGCCTCGCGCATGAATTCCTGCATCAGGAAATCCAGCTTGCGGCCGACCGGAGCCGCATCGGCGACATGGGCGCGGGCTGCCGTCACATGCGCGGCCAGGCGGTCCAGTTCTTCGGTGACATCGGTCTTGACCGCCAGCAGCGCCAGTTCCTGCGCCAGCCGGGTTTCATCCACCGCATCGGTCACGGCCAGGACACGCGCCACCGCGTCGCGAAAGATCTCGGACTGGCTGGCGGCGCGGGTGGCCGTCTCGGTCTGGGCGCCCGTGGTCAGCCGGTCGATCTGGTCCAGTTGCCCGGTCAGGACCTGGGCCAGCGCCGCACCTTCCGCCGCCCGCATGGCGGCGAAATCGGCCAGAAGTCCGGGCAGGTCCGAAAGGATCGCCGTGCGCAGCGGCGTCGTGTCCTGATCCTGCTGGGTCTGGTCCAGCACCCCCCGCAGCGTCACCACATCCGCCGCCGTCGGTTGGCGCAGGGTCATGCCCGCCGCAATCGCCGCCTCTTCGACTTCGGCCAGCGCGGACAGGGCGGCAGACAGGTGCAGCGGGTTCAGCCGGAATGCGGCCTGTTCGGCCCCGCCGTCCTGCGTGACCCGCAGCGACACCGACACATTGCCGCGCGTGACCGCCTTTTGCAGGTCGGCCCGGACCGCGACTTCCAGCGCGTCGATCCAGTCGGGCAGGCGCAGGTCAAAGCCCTTGCCGTTCACCGACCGCAGGTCCCAGGTCCAGCTATAGCCCACGCCAAGGCCGCGCCGGGCGGCAAAACCAGTCATCGAAAGCATCGGCTTCTCCTTGGGGCCTGCACCAGGATCGCGCCAGGCATTTACCATTTGATTAGATTTTCGCCCGAATCTTCACGATCTGACGTAGCCTCTACCATGGCGCGAGGGCCGATCAGCCCGCAAGCGCGAAGACAACCCTTTGACGTGGAGGCGGCGATGGACCTGAAATTCCTTGATCTGGCCCGGTTCCGTCCGGCCCCCGTCGCGGTTCCGCAGGTGTTCGATGGCTTGCCCCAGGTCCGCGCCTATTGGGAGGCTTTGCGTCAAAGCGGCGGCCTGCCGCAGCGGGCGGCTTTGGACCCGCGCGGGCTGTCGGGCGTGCTGGACCGGGTGTTCATCGCCGAACGGATCGGGCGCGGTGTGGTGCAGGTCCGCATCGCCGGATCGGGTCTTGCCGATTTCGCCGGGCTGGATCTGCGCGGCTTGCCGCTGTGCTGTCTTTTTGCGCCCGAAGCCCGCCCGCTGATCGCCGAAGCGCTGGAAGAGGTGTGCCAGACGCCCTCTGTGGTCGAGTTGGACCTTGCCTCGGACCGGGGCGACGGCAAGGTCGTGGCGCGGCTTCTGCTGCTGCCGCTGGCCGATGAACAGGACCGCAAGCTGGTGCTGGGCGCGCTAAGCTTTGCGGATGGCCGCGCCGGACGCTGCAAGTTCCGGGTGATGCGGCGGCAGTCCGAACGGGCCTTCCCCGCGCCGGTGCCCGCGCCCGCCGAAACCCCGCCCTCTGCCCCGGCCTTCGGGCGTCTGCGGCTGGTCCACTGTCGCCCCGACTAGGTCAGGCGAACGGAAACGGGCGGCAGGTCGCCCCGCCGCCCGTTCTGTGGTCTTTCGCCCCTTACAGCGCGACGCGCCGGTCGGCCTGACGCTGCGACGACAGCTCTTCCGCCACCAGGAACGCCAGTTCCAGCGACTGCGAGGCATTGAGCCGGGGGTCACAGGCCGTGTGGTACCGGTCAGCAAGGTTTTCGTCGCTGACAGCGCGCAGACCGCCGGTGCATTCGGTCACGTCCTGGCCCGTCATCTCGAAATGCACGCCGCCCGGAACCGTGCCCTCGGCCTTGTGGATGGCAAAGAACTCGCGCACTTCGCGCAGCACGCTGTCGAACGGCCGGGTCTTGTAGCCCGAGGACGACTTGACCGTGTTGCCGTGCATCGGGTCGCAGGACCAGACGACATTGGCGCCTTCCTGCTGCACCGTCTTGATCAGGCGCGGCAGGTTGTCGCCCACCTTGCCCGCGCCAAAGCGGGCGATCAGGGTCAGGCGGCCGGGCTCGTTTTCCGGGTTCAGCTTGGCCATCAGCACCTTCAGGTCTTCCGCCGTCGTCGAAGGCCCGCACTTCAGCCCGATCGGGTTCAGCACGCCGCGCGCGAATTCCACATGCGCGCCGTCGGGCTGCCGGGTGCGGTCGCCGATCCAGATCATGTGACCCGACCCCGCCACGTTCTGCCCGGTGATGCTGTCCACCCGGCACAGCGCCTCTTCATATTCCAGCAGCAGCGCCTCGTGGCTGGTGTAGAAGTCCACCCGCGCCAGTTCGTTCGCGGTGTCGCTGTTCACACCAGCCGCGTTCATGAAGTCCAGCGCGTCGGAAATCCGGTTCGCCATCTCGCGGTAGCGTTCGGCCTTGTCGTGTTCGGCAAAGCCCAGCGTCCAGGAATGCACCCGGTGGATATCCGCAAAGCCGCCGGTCGAAAACGCGCGCAAAAGGTTCAGCGACGCCGCCGCCTGGGTATAGGCCTGCAGCATCCGCTGCGGATCGGCGACCCGCGCCTCGGGCGTCGGCTCGAAACCGTTGATGATGTCGCCCTTGTAGCTGGGCATCTCGACACCGTTGATCACTTCGGTCGGGGCCGAGCGCGGCTTGGCGAACTGGCCCGCCATCCGGCCAACCTTGATCACCGGAACCTTCGCGGCATAGGTCAGCACGACCGCCATCTGCAGCATGACGCGGAAGGTGTCACGGATGTTGTCCGCGCTGAATTCCGCAAAGCTTTCGGCGCAGTCGCCGCCCTGCAGCAGGAACGCCTTGCCCTCACCGGCCAGCGCCAGCGATTTCTTCAGGCGGCGCGCCTCACCGGCAAACACCAGCGGAGGGTACTTCGCCAGCTGGGCCTCGACCGCCGACAACGCGCCCTGATCGGGATAATCCGGCATCTGGATCCGCGGTTTCGCGCGCCATGCCGACTTGGTCCATCCCTTGGTCATCACCCTGCTCCGGTCTTTTGAGGATCGGGCTGCGGTATACGCCCCAGTTTCCGCCTTGCAAAGG
>JAKQLM010000589.1 GCA_029567145.1 Pseudomonadota bacterium | reverse complement strand
AGCGGGATGTTCATCCGGATCGCCTTGGTCACGAAGGTCGATGTATCGGCATCCGACGGCAAAACGCTGGATGCCGCGGGCACCAGAAGCACGTCATCAAAGGTAAGAGCCTCACGAATCTCCATGGGTTTTCCCTCCGGGAGCAAGCGTCGTTTGGCGGTTCCCCTTTTCACGGCCCGCGCCGGGACGCAAGGGCAAATCCGGCTCTTGCCCCCGCCCGGCCCCCCCGGCAAAGTCGCCCCGAAGACAGGAGCCCCCATGCGCGTCGCCATCGTCGAGAATACCCGCATCACGCACCACGGCCAGGTCGGCGTCGCGCTGCACGAACGCGCCGCGCTGATCGACCAGCATCGGCCCTGGACCGGCCAGCCCCTGCCCGCAATACCGCAGGCGGACGCGCTGGTGGTGTTCGGCGGCGAACAGTCCGCGACCGACGACCACACCCACCCCTACCTGCCCGCGCTGGCCCGCCTGATGCAGGCCTATGCAATGGCCGACAAACCCGTTCTCGGCATCTGCCTTGGCGCGCAACTGCTGGCCCGGGCCTATGGCGCGGAAAACCACCTGGGCACCGCGCCGGAATTCGGCTGGACCGACGTCACCCTGACCAAGGCGGGCCGCGCCGATCCCGTCCTCTCGGCCGTGACGGACACCTTCCCGATCTTCCAGTGGCATTCCGACACCTTCACCCTGCCGCAGGGCGCGGTCCATCTGGCGACCAGCGCCTCTGCCCGGCACCAGGCCTTTCGCATCGGCCGCGCGACCTATGGCACCCAGTTCCACTTCGAAGCCAACCGCCCGATGGTCGCGGACTGGCTCGCCCGCTTCCCCGAGCTTGTCGACAAGATGTCACCCGGCTGGACCAGCCGCCACGCGGACCTCGCTGCCACCGTTGGCCACCAGGCCGACGCCCACGGTCTTGCCCTCGCCCGGGCCTGGGTCAAACTGATCGACTGAAGCCCTACACCTCGTCCTTTCACATTTGCCCAAATATCCTCAGGGGGTCCTTGGGGGCAGAATGCCCCCAAGGACCCATGCCGTTGCGCGTTCTTCACGCGCAAAAGGCGAGACAATGGCTTGCGGCGAATGCCGCTCACTTTGAA
>JAKQLM010000583.1 GCA_029567145.1 Pseudomonadota bacterium | reverse complement strand
CCGAACAGGACCTGCGGCACGGTTGCACTGTCCGTGGCAAAGCGGATGCCGACGAAACCGGAACTCCAGCAGACCACCAAAGCGGTGGCAAGCGCGACAAACAGCACAGGGGACGGGCGCAACATCGCGCGAGTGTCCTCGTCGCGCAGGGCCGGGCTGGTCAGCAGGCGACCCTTGCCGCCCGCAATGCGACGGGGCCAACGAAAATGCCCGGCCACTTGCGGGACCGGGCGTCTGGTCTGGTGGTCAAAGGATCAGATCGCCGACTTGATCCAGGTTTCCAGCGCGGCCTTGGGGGCGGCGCCGACCTTGTTCGACACGACCTGGCCGTCCTTGAACATGAACAGCGCCGGGATGCCGCGCACGCCAAGGGTGGCGGGGCTGTCGGGGTTTTCGTCCACGTTCACTTTCACGATCTTGACCTTGCCCGCGTATTGCGTGGCAAGCTCCTCCAGCGCCGGGCCGATCATCCGGCACGGGCCGCACCATTCGGCCCAGAAGTCCACGACGACCGGAATCGCCGACTGGCGGACTTCGGTGTCAAACGTGGCGTCGGTGACGGCGACGGTAGCAGCGCCCATGGTCCTGTCTCCTGTGGGAATTGGTCAGGGACTGAAGCTAGGGACGAGGGGCCGGAACGTCAAGCTATCGTGGTGCGACTTAGCGCCTGCCTCACGATGTCGGGATCGACGGGCATCAGAACCGGCCCCCGGGTCCACAGGATCGCCGTCTCGATCTGCCGGTCGGGGTAGATCTGGGCCAGCATGTGGGCGTAGGCCCCTAACTGGCGCAGGATGCCTTCGGGGATCTGGCCCTGCGTCGCCGGGATCACCGCGTTCGACTTGTAGTCGATCACCTGCACCCGGTCGGAAGTGATCACCAGACGGTCGATGCTGCCAGCCAGAACGCGCCCGTTCCAGGGGGCGGTCACCGCGACTTCGGCCAAGGTCTCGGTCCCGAACAGCGCCGTCAGGGCGGGATCGGCCAGCACGGCCCGCGCCTCGGCCAGCATGTCGTCGGCAAGCGTCGGGTCTTCGATCAGCGACCGCGCGCGGTCGAGCCACAGGGCCGGGTCCACGCCGGGCAACCGCTCCAGCAACAGATGCAGCGCGGTGCCCCGGGCCTTGGCGATGGCTTCGGGCAAGGCCGTCTCGCCCGGCAACGCCTTGGCCCCACCCAGGTCCGAGGGCGACAGGACCTTGGCCGCCTGCAGCACAGCGGGTGCCGGGCGGGTCAGCCAGACCGGCAGGCTTGCCACCCCCTTTGGCGCGTCGATTTGGGGACCCAGCGGCGCAGGCCAGTCGCCAAAGCCATGGCGCTGGACGTCTCCCAAGGCGACCGCCCCGACCCGCGCCACGCCGTCGCGGATCAAGTTGTACCAACAGGCGTCTTGCGTAATCTCACCCGCCGCCGCCGTGATCAACCAGCAGCGCGCGCGGGTCATCGCGACATACAGCAACCGCAGCCGTTCCTGGGCCTCACGCTCTTTCCGGGCGGCGCGTTCGTCGGCAATGACCGGCGGGCTTTCCGGTGCGGCGGTTTTCCAGACCGCCACCCCTTCGGGCAAACGGTAGATCTGGTCGCGTTCCTGCGGCTTGCGGTCGCCGGTATCGGGCAGGATGACGATCTCGCCCTCCAGCCCCTTGGCCCCGTGGACGGTCATCACCCGGATGCGGTGGCCCTCGCCGTCCAGCTGGCGCTTGACCTCGACATCGTCGGTTTCCATCCAGGTCAGGAACCCGGTCAGGCTGGGCACGTCCGACGCCTCGTAGGCCAGCGCCTGCGACAGCAGTTCGTCGATCCCATCCTCGGCCTCGGCCCCCAACCGGGCGATCAGACGCCTGCGCCCGTCATGGCGCTGCAGCGCGCGTTCGATCAGGTCATAGGGCCGCAGGAAATCGGCCTGCCCGCGCAGATCGTCAAGAAAAGCCCGCGTTTCGGGGTGGCCGGAATGGTCGCGCAACGCCTCCCACAAATAGCCCTTCCGGCCCTGCGCCAGCTGATACAGGTCGCGTTCGGTCCACCCGCACAGGGGCGAGCGCAAAAGGCAGGCCAGCGACAGGTCATCCTCGGGCGTGTCCAGAAATGCCAGCAGCGCCGACAGGTCGCGCACGGCAAGTTCCCCGCCCAGCTTCAGCCGGTCAGCCCCGGCGATGGGCAAGCCCAGTGCCTTGCAGGCGCGGATGATCTCGTGAAACAGCGGCGACCGGCGCTGCACCAGGATCAGGAAATCCCCGTAATGCACCCGGCGCGGGTCCTTGTCCGCTTGCGGAATCTGCACCCCCGCCGTGACCGTATCGCGCATCCATTCGGCCAAGGCCTTTGCCAGCACGACGCGGGGGTCTTCGGGGCTGCGGGCATCGACCGGGCGGAACCACTCGTCCGGGTCGGGCGACTCCTCTTTCTCGATCACCGGCCAGACATCCACCCGGCCCGGCAGCGCGTCGTTGAAGGCCAGGTGCTGCGACGGCCCGCCCAGCGCCTGATGCTGCGCCGGGGTAAA
>JAKQLM010000181.1 GCA_029567145.1 Pseudomonadota bacterium | reverse complement strand
CCGTCATAGCGCCCGGCCAGGATATCGCCTTCGCTGACCGCCGCGTCGCTTAGCGCGCCCACGGCTTCCGAGTTGTCGACCGACAGCCCCGTCGTCTGCTGCAAGGCCCGCGCGGTCATGCCGGTATTGGCGCGACAGGTCACGCCCGCCACCGAAAGGTCCCGGTCATGGTCGGTAAAGCCCAGCACCGTGCCATCCCGGCGTGACACCACCCAGGCCCGGCAGGTCGTGGTCGTGCCGCTGGCCAGATGCGCGTAAAGCGCGTCGCTGGTCATAGCCGGATCTCCACCACGGGCACGCTGGGCACGTCCCCGGCCTGGAACGACGCGACCGAAGTCTGGATCGCATCGGTGTCAAACCGGACGGGCACGTCAAACTCGAACCCTGCGGTCACCCGTGCTCCCAGGGCGGGGGGCAGGACAAAGGTCACTTCACCCGTATCCACCGCCACCGAATATTCCGGCCCCTCGACCTTGGGATCACCACCCACCGCGACCCGGACCGTGCCCGCCACCGGCTTCAGGATCGGCCTGACATAGCTTTGCAAGCCCGAGACATAGGTCTTCTGCAACCGAAAGACGGTCGTGACCCCGTCGCCAAGCGCCAGCAGCTGATCCCCAGGCGCGGGCGCCGCCGACGGCAGGCCCGACTTGAAGTCCGACCAGTCCTTCCAGCGAAAGCCGTGCAACTGACCCGTCCGCGCCTCGAAGAAGGCGATCAGCGTCTCGACATCGTCCAGCGACCGCAAGCCCACACCCGCATCATAGCGGCGGCGGGAATGGGCCCAGGGCGTGTTGCGTTCTTCGAACCCGTTGGCCAGCGTGACGATCTCGGTCCGCCGTTCGGGGCCGCCGACCGACCCGAAGCTCAGGTTCGCCGGAAAGCGTATCTCGTGAAAAGCCATGTCTCTACCTCAGCGATTGCGTTGACCGCGCGCCAGGGCGCGGCTGACCTGGGCGGCGACCTGGGACTGGCTGCGCTGAAAGCCCTGCACATCCGGGGTCGAGATGTTCATCACCACGCTGACCGCCCGGCCCCCGCCCGCCTGGACCCCCAGCCGCCCGTCGGGGCCGCGCGCCAGCGGCATGATCGCCTCTGGCCCCGCCTCGCCCATCAGGCCGCGCCCGCCGCGCATCGGAAAGGTCGTGGGCGCGCCCACGATGCCGCCCTTGGCAAAGGGCATCACCCGGCCCTGGCTGAACGCCCCGCCATTGGCAAAGGGCATGCCCCCGCCCATCAACCCCGACAGCCCCTGCGCCAAAAACCCGCCCAGCGCTCCGGTGATCGGTTTCATCGCGATGGAATAGACCGTGTCGACGATGGTGTTGGCGACCGACTTCAGCGCGTCGTTCAGCTTCATTCCGTCGAACACCAGCCCGTCGAACGCCTTTCTCAGGCCGCCGCTGATTCCGCTGGACAGCGTGTTCACCTCGCGACCGGTAAAGACCATCGTCTCGCGCATCCGGGCCAGCTCGCCGTCAAAGGCCGCGACCATCGACACGGACGATCCCATCTGCGCCTCCAGCGCCTGCAGCTGCTCCTGCATCGTTCCGATATCCGCCATCGCCCTGATCCTTCCGTATGTCGGGGAACGCGGCGGCGAGTTCCGCCAGCCGCGCGCGCGTCAGGGGCGGAAGCATCTGCTCCCGCCCCAGCATGATCCGCAATTCGACCGGGGTCAGCCGCCAGAACACCCCCGGCTCCAGCCCCAGACCGTGCAGGCCCGCCTGCATCAGCCCGCGCCAGTCGATCCCGTTGCCGGGGTCGCTCATGGCTCACCGGGCAACGAGAACGCCCGCGCCAGAAGCTCGGCCGCCGCCCGTGCCGCCTCGACCGGCCCGCCGCCGATCTCGACACGCAACAGGTCGGCGGCCTGGCCCTGCCAGCCCCCGCCACGCAGGCCGGCCACGATCAGCGCCAGCACATCGCGCGTGCTGAACCGCCGCTCCTCGAACCGGGACACCAGCTCCAGAAGCGACCCCGTCTCCAGCGCCGCCTCCAGCTCGGCCAGCGCCCCCAGCGTCAGCTTTGCCACGTGGCGCTGGCCGTCCAGCCAGATCGCCACTTCGCCCGCCCAGGGGTTCGCCATCGGGTTCGCCATCAAAGCGCCGTGAAGGTCAGCGCCCCGGCCGAGGCCATGGCCATCTCGTAGCTCGCCTCGTCGTTGTGGCTGCCCGCATATTCGATCGAGGTGATCTGGAACGGCCCCTCGATCACGCCGAAACTGGGGATCACCACCTGAAACGCCGGGATCTCGCCGTTGAAGAACACCTGGCGCGCGCGTTCGTCCGTGTTCTCGTCGCGGAACACGCCCGAGCCCGAGATCTGGGCCGTCTTCACCCCTGCCCCGGCCAGCAGTTCCCGCCAGCCGCCCTGGCTTTCCAGGCTGGTGACATCCACCGATTCCGTGTTGAAGCTGATCCGCGTCGCCCGCAGGCCCGCGATGGTGACGAACTGGCCGTCCCCGGTCTGGTCGATCTTGATCAAGAGATCCTTGCCGCTTTGCACAGCCATGTTCGTTCTCCGTATGCAAAAGGTGTCAGGGGCGTCAGAGCTGGATCCGCGCCCGGAAGGTCAGGTCGATCCGGCGCGTCTCGCCTTCTTCGATCCGGCGGGCGCTGGCCCGCAGGAACAACAGGTTCACCAGCGTCCCCCGGATCAGGGTCAGCGGGGCACCGATCAGCGCGTCCGAGATGTCCGCAGCGATGGTCTTGATCGACAGAAAGCCGGTGGCATCGGTGATCACGCTGATCACCAGCTGATGCTCGGCCCCCGCACTGGTCTTGTCGGACTGGTCGCGCGCTTCCTCCGGGCCGATCAGCACGAAGGTGCCGGTGACATTCGGCGGCACCGCGTCGTAGATCGAAACCCCCGCCAGGGTGGGCCAGGCCGACAGGCGCTGAAAGACCGCCGTCTGCAGGGCAGGCGCTGCTCCATAGCTCATTTCGGCACCTCCTCACGGGCAAAACAGGTCAGGTAGCGGCCATCCGGATCGCGCTCGGTCACCGCCTGGATCAGGAACAACCGCGACCCCTCGACCAGCCGCTGCCCCGCCTTCGGGCGCGAGGGCGACGCCACCGGCGCGGCGCGAACCGTGATCCGGTAGGGCACCGCCGACAGCATCCGCTCTTCGCCCAAAGTGTCGCTGCCGGACCCCGGCAGAACCTCGGCCCACAGCGTGCCCAGCGCGGTCCAGGCCTCGGTGAAGCCGCCCGCGCCGTCAGGGGTGCGTACGACCCCCTCCAGCCCCAGCGCCCGGTTCAGATGCGACGCGTTCATGCCCGCCCCCCGCCCAGAAGACGCACATTCCGCCAGCGCTCGATCAGCGTCACCACGCCGAACGGCAGCCCCGCCGCCTGCATGCCATCATCATGGCGATGCTCGTAAAACTCACCCGCCAGCAGCAGAACCGCCTGCCGCAGATCGACCGGAACATCGGTCCAGGCCGTGCCGAAGCCCGCGTCGAACACCACCTTCACCAGACCCTGCGGCGGGATGGTCGGCAGGGACAGCCCCTTGCCCACCAGCCGGGGCCGGTGCAGGTCCGGGATCAGCCGGTAGCTTGTGGCCGGAACCACCACCTCGACCGCCTCGGCATCCACCAGCGTCACGCTGACAAGGGCAGCGACCGGCGAGACCGGCAGCGCCTGTTCGTCACTGTCGCGCCAGCACTCCAGCACCCATTCGAACCGGCGGCGATACAGCATCTTGCCGATCCGCCCCTCGATGGCCGCCATCGCCGCCCGCAGGTAGGTCTCGATCAACCCGTCCTGCAGCGCGTCGTCGGCAAAGCCGCTGCCCATCCGCAGATGGTCCTTCATCTCTTCCACCGGCAGGGCCGCCTGCGGCACCGGGGTCTCTTCGGTCAACATCATGGTCAGAACTCCGCCCGCTGCCGGGATTGATGGAAGTTGCAGGCACGGAAAGGCCCGGCCCCCCACCGGGGACCGGGCCAGATCGTCAGGACACCGCGATCTTCAAGAGCTTGATCGCCGCATAGTCGGTGATGTCGCCGCCCGCGCGCTTGTTGGCGTAGAACAGCACGTTCGGCTTGGCGCTGAACGGGTCGCGCAGGATGCGCAGGTCCGGGCGTTCGGCGATGGTGTAGGCCGCGCGGAAGTCGCCAAAGGCCACGGCATAGGCGTTCGCGGCGATGTCCGGCATGTCTTCCGACACCAGCACCGGATAGCCCATCAGCCGCGAGGGTTCCCCCGCCGCCAGACCGTCCGACCACAGGAAGCGACCGTCGGCGTCCTTCATCTTGCGCACCGCGCCCACGGTCTTCGAGTTCATCACGAAGGTGCCGTTGGCCCGGTAATCCGCGCCCAGCGCATAGACCAGGTTGATGATGCAATCCGCCGGATCGGAGGCCGAGAAGTCAGCCGCAGCCCCGGTGGGCACATAGCCGATCTGACCCCAGACCCAGGACGCATCCGCCACTTTGGTCGGCGTCAGGAACCCGCGCGGCTTGTCCACGCCGTCGCCGTTGATGAAAGCCGAGGCCTCGGCGCGGGTGAAGCGGGTCGCGATCTTTTCGGTCAGCCACCCTTCGACGTCAAAGGCGCTGTCGTCCAGCAGACGCTGGCTGGCTTTCGGCATCGCCGCCAGCTCGTGCAGCTTGATCGAGATGCGCTCGATCACCGGGGTCGCGCTTTCGGTGGTCGCCGCCGCTTCGGTCGCCCAGCCCGAGCCGACCTCCGAACGGTCCACGATCACGTCAAAGCTGGTCGCCTCGACCTGCACCACATTCGCCAGCGTCCGCAGCGAGGCGGTGGACAGCAGCATCGACTGGATGCGCTCGGCGGTCTGCGGATCGACCAGATAGCCACCATCGGCGGCCACGGCGGTCGACATCGCCTTGCCTTCCAGGGTCAGGCCGCGCAGGCCGTCATCATCGCCCGACCGCAGATAGGCGTTGAACGCCTTCTGATGCGGGGCCTCGACCTCGGCACGGACCGAAAGTGCGGGGCGGCCATAGGCCATCGTCTTTGCGTTCAGCATGGTCAGTCGCTCTTCCTGAAGTTTCAAGGTGGATTTCACGTCGTCCTGAAAGCGGTTGAATTCGCTCAGGAAACCGGCCATCGCGGCCTTCGCCTCTGCCGCCGGGGATTGGCCAGAACTTTGGGCAGGGGACAGACCTTCCCCGGCCCGAGACTTCATCTCGGTCATTTTTCTTCCTTTCGCTTCGTGATCGGACGCCGCGCTAAAGCCCGGCCAGACTCCGGCGCGCGTCCTCGAAGACCGCCGCCATGTCGCGCCAGTCACCGTCCAGGGCTTCCGCCTTGGCCGCGACCCGCGCCTCGGGAAGCATCGGGAAAGTGACCAGCGACACTTCCCAAAGCTCCAGTTCCGACAACAGGCGCTGCCCCTTGCCGTCACGTTCCGCCTTGACCGTCCGATAGCCGATGGACAGCCCGTCAATCGCCCCGGCGGTGACCAGCGCCGCCGCCTCGCGGCCCCTGTCGACCTCGGTCAGGATGCGCCCCTTGACCCAAAGGCCGGTGGCGTCCTCGCGCACCTCGTCCCAGACGCCGATCGGCTGGCCAGGGTCGTGCTGCCACAGCATCTTGACCCGGCCACCCCGCGCTGCCAGCCGCTTCAGGCTGGCAGCATAGGCGCCCTTCTGCACCACATCCCCGCCCTGGTCGGACTTGCCGAACAGCGAGGCGTAGCCTTCCACCACATGCCCTTCCCGCACCACCAGCCCCGCCTCGGCCCGGTGGAACTTGCGTTCGGGCGCCCCCCAGCCTTGCATTGGACCGTCCTGCCTCATCGCTTCACCTCATTGCCGCTTGAATGACCGTCTCGGCCATCTGTGCCAGCAGGAATGCCGCCACGCCGTAGACGCCGACCCAGATGCGCTTTTC
>JAKQLM010000576.1 GCA_029567145.1 Pseudomonadota bacterium | reverse complement strand
GCGGCCATCGCCGCGGCGAGCAGCTCCTCGGGCGAGGCGAGACCGCCGTCCGTCGGCGCCGCGGGTGCGGCAGGGGACGGCGCCAGCTGTTCGGCCGCGGGCGGCAGGGCGACCGCGGCTGAAGTCGCATCCGACGAGGTCGGCAGCGGCGCGGGTTCGGCGTCGCCCGGCTGCGAAGGCGCTTCCGGCGCAGCCTGCGCGGCTGCGATCGGCACGGAGGGAGTCGAGAAGTCCGATGCCGGCACCTCGGCCGAAATCTCGGGAGCAGGCGCGGTCGTGGGCTCCGCGCGCGCGGGCTCGGCGGCAGGCTCGATGGCGATCTGCTCCGGCGCCGGATCGGCCACGGAGGCCACCTGCGTCGTCTCGGGCACCTGCGTCGGGGCGGGCTCGACGACGGGAATCGCCGCGACGGGCGCCTCGGGGATGGCCATCGCCCACGAATCGGCGACTTCCACCGGAGCGGCGGCGGGTTCGATCGCAGCGGCAGGGGCCGGCTCCGACGCAGCTGCCGCGGGCATTTCCGGAGCGACGGCGACGGCCGGTTCGGCGGGCGCAGCGGCGGCCGGATCCGCCACCGCCGCGACCGGCGCAGCGGGTTCGGCGGCCAGGAGAGGAGCCGGTTCGGCCGGGGCGGGGGCAACGGGTTCCTGTGCGCCCGGCGACAGGTTGACCGCTGCCCCGATCGTTCGCCCGCTAGTGTGCAAGAAGAACAGGCACTTCGGCCCGTTCCAGCAAGTCACGGGTCGCGCCGCCGATGATCGCCTCGCGGAAGCGGGAATGCCCGTAGGCCCCCATCACCAGAAGCTCGGCATCGACATCGCGCAGGTGGCGTGCCAGCACATCCGACACGCGCGGCATCGACTTGGCCAGCACGGTCACTTCGGCATGGATGCCGTGGCGCACCAGAAGCTGACACAGCAGCCCGCCGGGATCGGATCGTTCGGGGCCATGGGCGGGCGGGTCGATCACCACGATCTGCACGTTGTCGGCGCGGCGCAGAAAGGGCATCGACCGGCGGGTGGCGACCAGCGCCTCGCGGCTTTGGTTCCAGGCGACGACGATCCGCTTGGGGTCGCTGTTGGGCATGCCGGTTTCCGGCACGATCAGGACCGGGGCCATGCCCTCGAACAGGGCGGCTTCGGTCACCGCCTCGTCTGCCACGCTGCGCGTCTTGCCATAGGGCAGCGGCAGGACGACAAGATCCGAGTACCGGGCGCGGGCCGCGACGACATCGGTCAGCGCGCCAAGCTGGGTCACCACGGTTTCGACCCCGGATCGCAGGGCCGGCAGTTGCGTGCCAAGCGCGGCGTTCAGCGCGGCTTCGCTTTCCCGCGCCTCTTCTTCGGCGCGTTCCATCGCGGCGGCCACCAGAACGGCCCCCGAGCCGACATAGGAATACCCGACCTGAGTGCGGTCGACACCCAGCGCCAGGGCATCAAGATGCGCGTCCATCCGGGTTGCGATCTGGGCGGCGGCGGACACCGGGGCCAACAGCCCGCCCGGCGAGGTGGCAATGGTGAGGAGCGATTTGTAGGTCATGGGTCGTCTCCCTTTATGACCAGACCAGTCTGCCCCGGGGCCAAGGTGCTGCGCATTGACGCATGTCAACTCGGTCGCATGGCAATGTTGATATGGATCATGGCAGTCGGGCGGTGCCGCGGCGCAGAAAAGACGTGTCGATGTACCCGTCGAAGACTCGAATCGGCTTCGGGCACAGGCGGGAAGACTGGACGAAGGGACGCAAACAATGTGGGACTATCTGAAACTGGCAGGACTTGGCCTTCTCGCGGTACTTGCCGCGATTGCGGCCAACTATGCCCGGGACCTGGCGTACCAGGTCAACGCGATCACGGTGATGTTGGCAGCCGGCCTTGCCTTTCTGTGGGTGCTGCGCAAGGCGGGGGACCCCCGGCCGAACCTGCAGCACGAATATTTTGACGACGTCGTGCGGGCCGGGGCCATCGCCACCGCCTTCTGGGGGGCCGTGGGCTTTCTGGTCGGGCTGATCATCGCGCTGCAACTGGCCTTTCCGCAGCTGAACTTCGAGTTCCTGCAAGGCTTTGGCAACTTCGGCCGCTTGCGCCCGCTGCACACCAGCGCGGTGATCTTCGCCTTTGGCGGCAACGCGCTGATCATGTCGTCCTTCTACATCGTCCAGCGCACCAGCGCCGCGCGCCTGTTTGGCGGGTCGCTTGGCTGGTTCGTGTTCTGGGGCTGGCAACTGGTCATCGTCCTGGCCGCCACGGGCTATGTCCTCGGCGCGACCCAGGGCAAGGAATATGCCGAACCCGTCTGGTATGTCGACCTCCTGCTCACCGCGGTCTGGGTCGGCTTTCTGGTCGCCTTCATGGGCACGCTCTTCAAGCGCAAGGAGCCCCACATCTACGTCGCGAACTGGTTCCTTCTGTCGATGATCCTGACCGTGGCGATGCTGCACCTTGTGAACAACGCCGCGATCCCGGTGTCGATCTTCGGGTCCGCGCAGGTCCAGCTTTATGCGGGCGTGCAGGACGCGATGGTGCAGTGGTGGTACGGCCACAACGCCGTGGGCTTCTTCCTGACCGCGGGCTTTCTGGGGATGATGTACTACTTTGTCCCCAAGCAGGCCGAACGTCCGGTCTACAGCTACAAGCTGTCGATCATCCACTTCTGGGCGCTGATCTTCCTTTATATCTGGGCCGGTCCGCACCACCTGCACTATACCGCGCTGCCCGACTGGGCCTCGACCCTTGGCATGGTGTTCTCGATCATGCTGTGGATGCCGTCCTGGGGTGGCATGATCAACGGGCTGATGACGCTGTCGGGCGCCTGGGACAAGCTGCGCACCGACCCGATCATCCGGATGATGGTTGTGTCGATCGGCTTTTACGGCATGTCGACCTTTGAAGGCCCGATGATGTCGATCAAGGCCGTCAACAGCCTGTCGCACTATACCGACTGGACCATCGGTCACGTCCATTCCGGCGCCTTGGGCTGGAACGGGATGATCACCTTCGGCGTGCTGTACTACCTGGTGCCGCGCCTGTGGAACCGCGAGGGGCTTTATTCCCTGAAACTGGTCAGCTGGCACTTCTGGCTCGCGACCATCGGGATTGTTCTTTATGCCTCGGCCATGTGGGTCAC
>JAKQLM010000568.1 GCA_029567145.1 Pseudomonadota bacterium | reverse complement strand
CTGACCCAGGTCAACCAGGCCATCGGGGCCACCACCCTGGTCATCACCCACAACGCCGCGATCCGCGACATCGCCGACCGCGTGATCCGCTTTGCCGATGGTCGGATCGTCGAGGAAAGCGTGAACGCGGTCAAGAAAGCCGCATCCGAGGTGTCGTGGTGATCTCTCCCTTGCGCCGCAAGGTCCTGCGCGACCTGCGCCGGCTTTGGGCGCAGGTCCTGGCCATTGCGCTGGTTCTTGCAGCCGGGGTTGCGACGCTGATCCTTGGCAACGGGGCCTACTCCGCCCTGCACGAGACGCGCGCCCGGTACTACGAGGAAAACCGCTTTGCCGATGTCTTTGCCGACGTGACCCGCGCCCCGCGCGCGCTTCTGGCCGAGATCGAGGAAATCCCCGGCGTTCTGGATGCCGAAGCGCGGATCGTGAAACTGGGCCTCCTGGACCTGGAGGGGATGAAAGAGCCGGGGTCGGTGCTTTTCGTCTCGCTGTCCGAAACCGACACCGGGCTGAACCAGCTGTACCTGCGGCTTGGGCGGCTGCCGGACCCGCAATCCGCGCAAGAGATCGTCATCTCGGACGGGTTCGCCACGGCGCATGGCCTGGGTCCCGGCGACACTCTGCCGGTCCTGATGAACGGCCAGCAGCGCAGGCTTCAGATCACCGGCGTCGCCCTTTCACCCGAGTTCATCTACGCACTTGGCCCCGGCCAGATGATGCCCGACCCGCGCCGGTTCGGCATTGTCTGGGCCCCCCGCGCCAGCCTCGAGGCCGCGTTCGACCTTGAAGGCGCGTTCTCGAACGTCGTGCTGAAACTGGCCCCGGGGGCGAACGTCGACCGGGTGATCGAAACGCTGGACCACATGACCGCCGCCTATGGCGGGATCGGGGCCGCGCCGCGCAGCGACCAGATCAGCCATGCCTTCCTGGATGCCGAGCTGAAGCAGTTGTCGGCGATGGTAAAGGTCCTGCCGCCGATCTTTCTTCTGGTCGCGGCGATGCTGGTCAACATGACGCTGTCGCGCCTGATCACGCTGGAACGCGAACAGATCGGCCTGCTGAAGGCCATCGGCTATACGTCCCGCGCCGTAGCGCAGCACTATATCGAATTCGTGCTGCTGATTGCCGTTGTCGGCATCGCCATTGGCATGGCCGCAGGCACCTGGCTTGGGGCGGGTCTTGCGCAGATGTACGCGCGGTTCTTTTCCTTTCCCTTCCTGGTCTTCAGCCGCGACCCGCAGATCTATGGCCTGGCCGCCGTCATCACCCTGGCCATAGATCTGCGGGTCGCGGCTGAAGACCAG
>JAKQLM010000551.1 GCA_029567145.1 Pseudomonadota bacterium | reverse complement strand
TCGAACCACATCGTCATTCCCTTGTGGCTGCGGCTGCGACCGGCGGCGGGGGCGGGGGACGATCTGCGCAGCGTCGTCCTGATGGCGCGGCGGCTGGCCATCGCGGCGGTGCTGGCGCTGGGGTATGGCTACTATCAGGTGTCGGGCGGGTCGGCGGCGCTGGCGGCGATCGGGCTGATCGCATTCCTGGGCGTGGCGCAGGTCATGCCCGCGCTGTTGGGCGGCCTCTTCTGGCGCGGGGCGACGCGGATCGGCGCGATCCTGGGGTTGGTGACGGGCCTCGCGGTCTGGGCCTTCACCTCGTTCCTGCCGTCGTTCGGCCCCGGCGCGGTCCTGCCCGAGGCGGTGTTCACCAACGGACTTCTGGGGCTGGCCTGGCTGCGTCCGCTGAACCTGTTCGGCACCCAGGCGATGGACCCGATGATGCATGCGATGTTCTGGTCCCTGACGCTGAACGCGCTGGCGTTCTGCGTGGGCTCGTTGCTGACCTTCCCCGGCCCGGTCGAACGTCTGCAGGGGGCGGCCTTTGTCAACGTCTTTGAAGGCGCGGTCGGCCCGCAACGCTGGGCGCGGGGGCAGGCGGAACCCGAGGCATTGCTGGCCATGGCGCAACGCATTCTGGGCGAGGAGGTGGCGCTGTCCCTGTTCCAGGGGGCCGCGCGCGAGCAAGGCAAGGAGGGCTATCTGCCAGACCCGACGCCCGGCTTTCTGGATGCCTTGGAGGCGCGGCTGTCGGGATCAGTGGGCGCGGCCACGGCCCATGCGATGATCAGTCAGCTGGTCGGGCGGGCGACGGTGACGGTCGAGGATCTGATGGCGGTGGCCAGCGAATCCGCGCAGATCATGGAATATTCCGCCCGGCTGGAAGCGCGCGAAACCGAACTGACCCGCACGGCGGGAGCGCTGCGCGAGGCCAACGAAAAGCTGATGCAGCTGTCGATCCAGAAGGATGCCTTCCTAAGCCAGATCAGCCATGAGCTGCGCACGCCAATGACCTCGATCCGGGCGTTTTCGGAGATCCTGACCGAAGGCGACCTGCCCCCGGATCAGGTCGCGAAATACGGCCGGATCATCCATGACGAGGCCAAGCGGCTGACCCGGCTTCTGGACGATCTTCTGGACCTGAGCGTGCTGGAAAACGGCACGGTGCAACTGAACCTGGGGCTGGCCAGCCTGCAGCAGATGCTGGACACGGCCCTGACGGCGGCGCGGCAGACCCGGCCCGAACGGTCGTTCCAGATCAGCCGCGACCTGCCGTCCGAGGCGATCTACCTCAAGACCGACGCCGACCGGCTGACGCAGGTGTTCATCAACCTGATCTCGAATGCGCGGAAATACTGTGACGCCGACCGGCCGGAACTGCGGATTGCCGTGCGGCAGAGGTCGGGGCGGGTGACGGTCGATGTGATCGACAACGGCAGCGGCATCCCCAAGGCTGCGCAGGCGCTGATCTTCGAGAAATTCGCCCGGCTGACCGATGCCAACCGCGCGGGCGGGGCGGGTCTGGGGCTGGCGATCTGCCGCGAGATCATGGCGAACCTGGGCGGATCGGTGGTCTATCTGCCGGGGCAGGGCGGGGCCGCCTTTCGGGTCACGCTGCCCTTGCGGCTGGAAAAGCTGGCGGCCTGAAAGCCGGTTTAACGCTTTGTGAACCGTCCGGGCGCTAGGGTGGCGGTCAGAGGATGGGGTGCTTTGCATGACCGACGTGATCCGCCGCATGATCGACCTTGCCCGCCCGCCCGCCGCCGAGGGCGCCCCCGGTGCCGACCGGGGCTGGCGGTTGGCGCTGGCGCGGGCGGCGCGGGACGCGATGGGGCTGGACCTTGACATCGCGCGGCTGACGGTGACGCGGCAGGGGCTGGCCGAACTTCTTGAACTTGCCCCCGACCGGGCGCTGATCGCGCTTCTGGACGGGCCGAA
>JAKQLM010000548.1 GCA_029567145.1 Pseudomonadota bacterium | reverse complement strand
GGCGGGCCAGGTCCACCGCCTCGCCCAAGCCGCGCGCGGCGATCACGGCGGACAGGGATTGCCCACTGGCAATCGCCTCTTGCGCCAGCGCGTAGACCGAGGCTGCGCCCTTGACCACAGCGGCCTCCGACCCTTCGCGGGCGACGACGGCCAGGGTTCCATCGGGTCGAATGATCTGCGAAATCAGCATCTTGGCCTCATTTGTTCTTGTTGTAGACGTCGAAGATGACGGCGGCCAGCAAGACCAGCCCCTTGATCACTTGCTGATAGTCGATGCCGATCCCCAGGATCGACATGCCGTTGTTCATCACGCCCATGATCAGCGCGCCGATCACCACACCGACGATCTTGCCCGACCCGCCCGTCATCGAGGCCCCGCCGATGAAGACGGCGGCGATCACGTCCAGCTCGAACCCTGTGCCGGCCTTGGGCGTGGCACTGTTCAGCCGTGCGGTGATGATCATCCCGGCAAGGGCGGCCAGCACGCCCATGTTGACAAAGCACCAGAACACCAGCCGGTTGGTGCGGATGCCCGACAGCTTGGCCGCCTTTTCGTTGCCGCCGGTGGCATAGATGCGCCGCCCGCCGGTCGTGTTCTCGGTGAAAAAGGCGTACAGGACGGTCAGGATCACCAGGATCACCAGCACGTTCGGCAGGCCCCGGAACTGCGCCAGCTTCCAGCCGACAAAGACCAGTGCTGCGGACACGACGATGTTGCGCGCCCAGAACAGGCCGGTCGGCTCCGGAGCGATCCCGAATTCGATGTCCCGGTTGCGCGCGCGCAGGCCCAGCCAGATCAGCACGGCCGCGGCGATCACCACCACCAGGACCGCCGTGCCGTTCAGCCGCTCCAGCCCCAGGGCCGCCTGATCCCAGTCGCCGAAAAGGTCCGGGATGAACCCGTTTGCCATGGCCTGAAAGGCCTTGGGGAAGGGGCCGATGTTCTGCCCGCCCAGCAGCCACAGGGTCAGCCCCCGGAAGACCAGCATCCCGGCCAGCGTCACGATGAAGCTGGGGATGCGCCAGAACGCGATCCAGTAGCCCTGCGCCGCGCCGATGATGCCGCCGACCACAAGCGTCGCCGGGATCACGATCCACACCGGCAATCCCGCCTGCACCGTCAGCGCGGCGGCCACCGCGCCGGTGAAGGCCGCGACCGATCCGACGGACAGATCGATGTGCCCGGCCACGATGACCAGCAGCATCCCCAGCGCCATGATGATGACGTAAGAGTTCTGCAAGAACAGGTTGGTGATGTTCTGCGCCGACAGGAAATCCACGTCGATCGACACGCGCACGACCACGGTAAAGAAGAACACGATGGCGACCAGCGCCAGCAGCATTCCGTTTTCCCGCAGATGCCCGCCCAACCGGGCCTTGATGCCGCTTTCGTCCATCACGCTGCCTTTCCACTGTCTTTCAGGATCAGCGACATGATCGCCTCCTGGTTGGCCTGATCACGGGTGAGTTCGCCCACGATGCGGCCTTCGTTCATCACATAGATCCGGTCGCACATGCCCAGAAGCTCGGGCATCTCGCTGCTGATCATCACCACGCCCTTACCCATCTCGGCCAGCTGGTTCATGATCC
>JAKQLM010000787.1 GCA_029567145.1 Pseudomonadota bacterium | reverse complement strand
GTTGCGGGTCCGGCGGCTGGCGTATTCCGCCATGTAGACCGCCGCGAACAGGCCGATCGGGACCGAGACCAGCATCGAGATCAGCGTGATGTACAGCGTGCCCCAGATCAGCGGCAGGATGCCAAGATCGGACCCGCCACGGAAGTTGGGCGACCAGGTGAGGCTGAAGAAGAAGTCCTGGATCGGGTATTTGGTAAAGAAGTCAAAGGTTTCGGACACCATCGACCAGACGATGCCGACCGTGGTCAGGATCGCGATGGACGAGGCGGCGATCAGCAGGCCAAGCACCACCCGTTCAACGCTGTTGCGGGCGCGATAGTGCTTGTGGCTTTGGCGGACAGCCCAGGCCAGGCCCGCGACCGAGACGATCAGGATCAGGGCGGTGCGCAAGGCGGCCCCCCAGGCGGTCAGCTCGCGATAGTCCTGTGCGGCGGTCAGGACGGTCGGGCTGACCTCGGCCCCAAGGGCCACGCCGACTTCGGCAAGCTGGTCGCGCACATCGGATGTGCCGGTGTTCAGCGCGCGGGCCTCGGTCTCGGACATCGCACCCTGGGCCACGGCGGCATCCAGGCCATCGGCGACCCGGCGCACGTCGGCCATGGTCAGCTCTCGCGCGGTGGCGTCGGCGATCAGGTCGGCGGGCAGGTTGGCGGCGATCCGGTTTTCGACCAGCATGGGCTGCAGGATCAGCCACAGCGCCAGCGCGCCAAGCGCGGGGATCAGGACCCAGATCGCGCCGTTCCAGCCATAGTAGCCGGGCAGGGAATGCATCAGGCGCGGGTTGCCCCCGGCAGAAGCCAGGGCACGCTGCCGGGCCATGAAAAAGGCGGCAAGCGCCAGCAGCAGCACGGCGGAAAGAAGCATCAGGACGGACATTCAGGCTTCCGTGGATCAGGGGCGGTTGGGCAGAAAGGGACGGGGCCCGAAGGCCCCGCCCGATGTCGATCTTATTCCAGCGGACCCATCGGGGTTTCGGCGGCGACGGCGGCTTGCGTCGCGGCCAGTTCCGGGTCGGACACCAGGCCATAGGCGGCCAGCGGACCATCCGGGCCGGCCATGTCGTCGCTGACGAAGAACTCGATGTATTCCTTCAGGCCGGGGATCACGCCGATGTGAGCCTTCTTGACGTAGAAGTACAGCGGGCGCGACACCGGGTATTCACCGCTTGCGATGCTTTCGGTCGAAGGCACGACGCCCGACATCGTGGCGACCTTCAGCTTGTCGGTGTTGTTCTGGTAGAACGACAGGCCGAACACGCCGATCGCGTTCGTGTCGGCATCCAGGCGGGCCAGCGTTTCGGTATAGTCGCCGTCGATGTCCACGGATTTGCCATCGGTGCGCAGTTCCAGGCAGGCCTTCTTGGCGTTGCCTTCCTTTTCCTTGTCGTCCGCGCCTTCGGCCACGGCCTTGAAGAGGTCGAGCGCGCCGGTTTCCTTGCAGCCGGCCTCGATCACCTTGACGTCAAAGACTTCGCGGGTGCCGTGCTTGGTGCCGGGGATGAAGGCCAGGATGTCCTGGGCAGGCAGGGCCGGGTTCACTTCGGCCCACTGGGCAGCGGCGTTGTCGACCAGCGCGCCGTCCTTGACGGTCTTTGCGGCCAGGGCGTTGTAGACGTCGGCGGGGGTCAGGGCAAAGTCGGCCCCGGCCACGGCCGAGGCGAAGACGATCCCGTCATAGCCGATGCGGATTTCCATGACTTCGCCCACGCCATTGGCGGCGCAAAGGTCCAGGTCGGACTGCGAGATGCGGCTGGACGAGTTGGCGATGTCGACGGTGGTTTCGCCCACGCCCTCGCACAGCTTCTTGCGGCCAGCGCCCGAGCCGCCGCCTTCGACGACCGGCGACGGGAAGTCGAAGTTTTCGCCGAACGCTTCGGCCACGATGGTGGCATAGGGCAGCACGGTGGACGATCCGGTGACCTGGATCTGGTCACGCGCAAA
>JAKQLM010000786.1 GCA_029567145.1 Pseudomonadota bacterium | reverse complement strand
GTTGCCCTCGGCCCCGCGGGCGATGATCACGGTCCTGGCCACGCCTGCGCGGACCAGCGACTGTGCATAACCGGCCGTATCGGCCAGGGTCGGCAGCGGCTTTCCGGCGAGTTCTTCACCCTCGGGTCCATCCATCCGCAGGACCTCGAGTCCCGGGATCGGATGGCGCACGGCTTCGGTCAGGGTCGAGCCCGACGTGTCCAGCACGACGCGGGTTTCCGGCATTGACGCGGCCAGTTGCGCCGGGAAGTCGACCGGCACGCCGGGCGGCTGGCTGCCCGAGATGACCGACAGCCCGCCGGGCCGGGCCGTTGCACGCAACAGGGTGAAAACGCGGGCGCGTTCCGCCTCGCCCCAGACGGGCCCCGGCAACATGAAGCGGAACTGCTTGCCGGTGGTTGCCTCGTTCACGGTCAGCGACTGGCGGGTTTCGCCCGGGCCCAGGATCGACAGGAACGTGACACCTTCGCCCCGGATCAGCCCGGCCAGCCGGTCACCCGTCAGCCCGCCGATGGCCACCAGCGCCAGGCTGTCCCCGCCCAGCGCCTTGATCGCGCGGCTGACGTTCAGCCCGCCACCGCCCGGGTCCAGCATCGGTTCCGAACACCGCAGCTTGTGGCCGGGGGTCATCTCGTGAACCTCGGTCGCCATGTCGAGCGCGGGGTTCAGCGTCAGGGTCAGGATCGGGGCTTGGGTCATGCGGCACCTGTGTCTGTTACCGCTATCATAGAGCCTTGCGCCAGAAATGGAACTGCCCCCGACGGTGGCCGCCGGGGGCAGTCGTTTTCGAACGTCTGTGCACAATCCTTCGGGGGGTTTGGCCCCTTCGGTCAGCCGTTCAGCATCAGCTGATAACTGGCCGGCACATAGCGGAAACCGTCGCCCAACGGCTCGACGAACCCGATCCCGGGGAAGGGCATGTGATAGCCGATGAACGGGACCCGGTCGGCGGCGATCATTCCGAAGACCTGCTTGCGGACCGCTGCCGCTGCGGCCTTGTCCGCGTCGAAGCGGACCTCCCAGTCGGGCTTCTGCAGCGACCAGACGTAGTGGTTCGCGGTGTCGGCGGTGATCATCAGCCGCTTGCCGTCCGATTCGATGCCATAGACCATGTGGCCGGGCGAATGGCCAAAGGCATCCATCCCGGTGATGCCGGCCGCGACGCTGCCGTTGTTGTCGATGAAGCTCATCTTGTCGGCCAGAGGCCTGACGTTCTTGTCAAAGCCTTCGTTCCCGGCGGCGGCCCAATGGTTGTGTTCGGCCGCTCCGGTCACGTAGCGGGCGTTGGGATAGGTCGGGGTCACGCCGTCCGCGCCCATCAGCCCGCCGATATGGTCGCCGTGCATGTGGGTGATGACCACCACATCGACCATGTCCGCCGTCATCCCGGCGGCGGTCAGCGCGGCAAGGGTGCCTTCGGCGGCCAGACCGGTGTCGAATAGCACGATCTCGGTCCCGGTGTTCACGACCGTGGGGGTGAAGAAGTTCTGCGTCATGTCGGCGGGAATGAAATTCGCGGCGGAAAGGGCGGCGAACTCTTCGGGCGTGGCATTGGTCCCGAAGGTCTCTTGCGGCTTGTCACCCGCGCGGGTGCCGGCCAAAAGGGTGGTCACCTCGAAGCTGCCCAGCTTGAAGCGGTTCCAGGGGGCAAAGCCAGAGCCTTGCATCGTCTCTTGCGCCCAGGCGCGACCGGGCAGGAATGCTGGCAGGACGGCTGGCAGGACGGCTGCGGCGAGGGGCATGGCGACACCGGCGAAAAGCGCCTGACGGCGGGAATACGTGGTCATCTGTCCTCCTGCGGGGGTTGATCTGCGGGGTTGCACGGCGAAAAGGATAGCGCAGCCCAGCCTGGAGTCCGGTCACGGGCACGTCAGGCGGGGTGCAGGACTGCACAGGTCCTGTGCAAACCAGCCGGGAACCGCAGTCACCCCGGATCAGAGGGTCACTCCCACCAGGGGTCGATGGCGGCGATGTCTTCGTCGCTCCAGCCGAAATGATGGCCAAGTTCGTGGATCACCACATGGCTGACCAGTTCCTGCAAGCTGACGTTGCCGCGTTCGGCCCATTCGTCCAGAATCGGGCGACGGAACAGCCAGACCACATCGGGCCGCGTCACCTGATCCGCGGTGGATTTCTCGGTCAGGGGAATGCCGTCGTAAAGGCCTGTCAGGTCGAAGGCATCGTCAACGCCCAGCTCTTGCAGCATCTCGTCCTCGGCGAAATCCTCGACCCGGAGGCGGACATGGGTCGCGAGCGCGCGAAACTGCGGCGGCAAGGTCGAGACGGTTTCATGCGCAAGCTGTTCGATCAGCGCAAGGGTCGGGGCGATGCTGTCGGGCGATGGGTTGGTCATGGCTGGAAGATAGGCACGGACGGGCGGCAACGGAAGGGTGAACGGCACGGGGTTTCGTGGCAGGATGATCCGGACCTGCCGGTCGACGAACCGCAGGGCCAGGGACGAAGGATCCAGGCATGGCCAAGAAGGCAAAGACGCAAAGCGCCGCATTCGATCTGGCGGCTTTCCTGGCCGGGGTCGAGGACGCCCGGCGGGCCGAAGCGGACCATCTGGTGGCGATCTTTGCCAGCGAAACCGGCTTTGCGCCCCGGATGTGGGGCCCGATGGTCGGGTTCGGGCGCTATGACTACGTCTATGACAGCGGTCATGCGGGGCAAAGCCTGGTGGTGGGCTTTGCGCCGCGCAAGGCCGAGCTGTCGCTTTACGGCCTGACGGTCGGGGCGATGCTGTCGGGCGATGGGTTGGTCATGGCTGGAAGATAGGCACGGACGG
>JAKQLM010000661.1 GCA_029567145.1 Pseudomonadota bacterium | reverse complement strand
CATCGAGACGAGCCGGACCGAAGCCGCCGGTTATGCCGCCATGGACAGCTTTCTGGCGCTGCCAGAGGCCCCAACCGCCGTCTTGCTGATCTACGAAGTGACCGCAATCGGCATCTATCGCCGGATGCTCGAGGCTGGGTTGCAACCGGGCCGCGACATGGCGGTAGCGGGTTTTCGCGACGAACCAACCATCCGGTTCCTGATGCCCACGCTCACCTGCTTTTCCCTGTCGCTGGCGGCGCTGGGGCAGACGCTGGGAAATGCCCTCCTGTCCCAGATGCCACGCTTCCGCGATGTGGTCCCGCATGAGCGCGTGCAACACCTGTTCCCACTGAAACTGCGCGAAGGCGAAAGCGATCTTTACCCGCCGCGTTCGCACAGCTTTCCGCTACACAAGACCTAAATCCCCAAGGGCTATCCCGGCGCCGCATTTGCGCCGTGCGGGGCGTGATCAGAAGTCCGCCGCCTTTGGATCGCGCGCCAGTTTCATTGCCTTGGCCAGCACTGCGTCATCCCCGATATGGTTCATCAGGATCAGGACAAGCCGGGCGTTCAGCGCATGGCTTTCCGCCTCGGTCAGCCCGTCATGGGTGGCGATCAGCCGGGCATAGCTTTCGTCGGCATTGGTCAGGTTCGGAGTCGTGATCAGCATGGCTCACTCCTTGCCGAGAGCACGGGATAGGGCTTTGGCCACTTCGGCTTCGTCGCATCTGTCCCAGCGGGCGGCAACGTGCTGGTCCGGCCGGATCAGGTAGACCGCAGCTTTGGCCGCGCCAAGATAGCGGGCCGCCAGTTCCGGTGTCGCCTCCAGCGCCAGACGCTGCGCCATCAGACCATGGGCGGCAAGGCTGTCGGGCGCTGCTGCATTGATGGTCATCAGGGTGAAACCCCGCCCAAGGTGGTTGAGCAACCATCCCCCGTCCACCGGGGCGTCAGGGCAAGGGCTGCCCGGACGGGTGCGGGTCGGCATCTCAGGGTGGTCCGGCCCGTTCAGGCCCGATCCGTCATAGGTGCAGGGCACCGAAAGACGGCCCGAGTTCACCACCGTACGTGCAAAGGGCAGCGCTTCGGCCAGGGACAGAACCGCGTTGCGGAACATCTTCGAAACCGGGGTCTTCGGGGTGATG
>JAKQLM010000607.1 GCA_029567145.1 Pseudomonadota bacterium | reverse complement strand
GGCAAAGATGTCGAACCCCTGCCGCGCCACCTCGGCCAGCAAATCATCGCGGCCCGCAAAGTGCCTGTAGACCGCGGCGGGGGTCACATCGGCGGCCTTTGCGGCCTCGGACAGGGTGAACCCCTGCGGACCCTTTTCGGCGATCAGATCCAGCGCCGCCTCGACCAGCGCCTGCCGAAGATTGCCGTGGTGGTATCCCCGCTTCATGCCCGAAGCTTCGGCCCGCCGCAGATATTGCCGTCGATCTTGCCGATCGCCTTGACATCCTTGCCCGCATACTCCACCGCGCCAAGCAGGGTCTGGATCGCCGCAATCCGCGCGCGCTTCTTGTCGTCCGACAGGATCACCGTCCAGGGCGCGTGCTTGAAATGGGTGCGCTCCATCGTCTCGTCGATGGCGGCACAGTAGGCGTCCCACTTTGCCAGCCCGTCGACGTCGATCTGGCTGAGCTTCCACTGCTTCAGCAGGTCCCCCTCGCGGTCGAGAAAGCGTTTCAGCTGCTCGGCGCGGCCCACCTCCAGCCAGATCTTCAGGAAGATGATGCCCTCATCCACAATCATCTGTTCGAACTCGGGCAACTGCCGGAAGAACTTTTCCCGCTGGTCGGGTTTGCAAAAGCCGAACACATGTTCGATCATCGCGCGGTTGTACCAGCTGCGGTCATAGAGCGCGATTTCCCCCTTGGCCGGGAACCAGTCGACGTAGCGCTGGAAATACCACTGCTGGCTTTCCCGCTCGGTCGGTTTGGACAGCGCCACGACATAGGCCTGCCGGGGGTTCATGTTTTCCGTCACCGCCTTGATCGTGCCGCCCTTGCCCGCCGCATCGCGGCCTTCAAAGACCACCATCAGCCGCTGGCCCGTCGCCTTGAGACCCGCCTGCATCTTGGCAAGCTCGATCTGCAGGCCCTCCATCTGGGCGTCGTAAGCCTTGCCCTTGATCTCGTCCCGGTAGGGGTAGGAGGCAGTCATGATCTCGTCCTTGCCGGCCTTTTCAATGGCCTTGCGGACTGCGGCTGGGGCGCCTTCGCGGAAGTAGCGGCTGATCGCGCCATCGAAGGGTAGAGTCATCTGAATCCTCCTTACATTGCTGCCAGTATGGCGATTGGGCCGGTCAGCGCAATGCGGCGCGGTCGATGGCCGCGATGACCTGCTCTGCATGCGCATGGTGCGGCATGTGGCCCGCGCCGTCGATCACGGTCAGGGTCGCGTCCGGCAGGCGCTGCGACAGCGGGTCCGAGTGGATGTGCAAGGGGACGATCGTGTCGGCGGTGCCGTGGATCAGTTCGACCGGCAGGGTCAGCGTGGGATAGCGCGGCTCCATCGTCACCAGTTCCGCGCGCAGGGCGTTCACCTGGGCGGTGTTGGTGGCCAGCGTCGCCCGGCGCAGGGTCAGGGCGCTGCCCAGATACGCTTCATAGCCGGGCGGGACCGGGTCCGGGGCAAAAACCGCCCGGGTTGCCGACCGGACATAGCTTTCCGGCACGAAGGCCGAGGCGACGGGCACCGCCAGCGCGCGGCCAACCGGGTTCGAGGTCACCCGGTACCAAAAGTCCAGATCGCCCGGCCAGGGCATCGAGGGGCTGCCGACCAGGACCAGCGCGCGGGGGCCGCCCTCCAGTGCCCAGGCCAGCGCGACGGCACCGCCGTAGCTTTGGCCCAGCACCACGGGATCGGTCACCCCCAGCTGCGCGACGCCTGCCTTGATGATCCGCGCCTGCGCCGCAAGGCTGGTGTCGTCCAGCGGGTCGGAATGGCCAAGGCCGGGCCGGTCGACCACGATCACCCGGTAGCGGTCGGTCAGCCGGTTGCGCAGGGCATAGGTCAGGTCGCGCAGGCTGCCGCTGGCCCCGTGGATCATCACCAGATCCGGCCCGGTGCCTGCGATTTCATAGTGCAGGCGCGTGCCGTCAACGGTGACGAACTGCCCCGACGGAGGGAAAGCCGCCGCGGCCGCCGCTTCCCGTGCCGAGGCCCGCCAGTGCGTGACCCCGGCGAACCCCAGAACGGCAATGAGGAGGCTAGCGGCCAATCTCGGCAGGGTCATATGGCGTGCTCTGGTATATCTCGTTGATCCAGTTGCCATATAGAAGGTGCGCGTGACTTCTCCAGCGGTTCAGCGGCGGGTTCGCGGGATCGTCATCGGGATAGTAGTTCAAGGGCACGTTGATCGGCGTGTGGTTCGCGATGTCGCGGTCATATTCCTGCTTCAGCGTGTCGCTGTCGTATTCGAAGTGGTTGAAGATATACAGCGCGCGATGCGCCGCATCTTCGACCAGACAGGGGCCGACCTCGTCCGAGCCCAGAAGCGTGTGCAAGCCGGGGGCGCTGTCGATCTCGGCCTGCCGCATCTCGGTCCAGCGGCTGACCGGGATCACGAAATCATCCGAAAATCCGCGCAGGTAGGGCGAGGTCGGCTCCAGGTTCTTGTGGCGAAAGCAGCCAAAGGCCTTGGCCGGCAGCATGTGTTTCTGCACGCCGTGGAAGTGGTTGATCATCGCCATCCCGCCCCAGCAGACGCCGAACGTGGATTGCACGTTGGTCTGGGTCCAGTCCATCACCTCGCACAGTTCGTCCCAATAGGTGACCTCGTCGAAGGCCAGATGCTCGATCGGTGCGCCGGTGATGATCAGCCCGTCGAATTTCTGGTCCTTCACCTCCTGGAACGGGTGATAGAACGCCTCCATATGTTCGGCGGCGGTGTTTTTCGTCGTGTGTTCGGACATGCGGATCAGCTGCAGGTCGATCTGCAGCGGTGTCGCCCCGATCAACCGGGCGAACTGGTTTTCCGTCTGGATCTTCTTCGGCATCAGGTTCAGCAAGCCGATCCGCAGGGGCCGGATGTCCTGCCGCGCCGCGCGTTCGGGCGACATGACCATGACGCCTTCGTTCCGCAGAACATCAAAGGCGGGCAGGGTCGAGGGCAGGGTGATCGGCATCGGTCTGATCCTTTCGGGTGACGGCAAGACCTAGGGGAATTGGGCGGCTGCATCAAGGGTCGCCGTGTCCGGGCTTCGCGCGGTTTTCACGCGCTTCTCACGC
>JAKQLM010000590.1 GCA_029567145.1 Pseudomonadota bacterium | reverse complement strand
CAGAAGGGCCGCGCGCGGATCAACGGGACGGTCACGCTGTCGGATGCGGCCCTGCGCGACTTTGGCATTGCCTTCCCCGACGGCGCGATCAGCGGCGAAGGGCCGGCGGCGATCGACATCGCTTTGGTCAAGGACTTGCCGCCGCAGCTGACGCTGGTGTCGAACCTCACCGGCCTTGCGCTGCGGCTGGATGCCCTCGGCTGGTCAAAGCCCGCCAAGACCCGGGGAAGCCTAAGCCTGGAGGCCCGGCTGTCGCGCGAACCCGTGGTGGACCGCCTGACACTGGACGCGCCGGGCCTGACCGCCGAGGGAGTGATCACCACACGCGAAGGCGGCGGACTGGAGGCGGCGCGGTTCAGCCGCGTGCAGGCGGGGGACTGGCTGGATGCGCCGGTCACGCTGACGGGGGGCGCGAGCGGGGCGATGGATGTGGCGGTGACGGGGGGGCGGATCGACATCCGCCGGATGCCGACGGGCGGCAGCGGGGCGGGGTCGGGCGGGCCGATCGAGCTGGCACTGGACCGGCTGGTCATTTCGGACGGGATCAGCCTGACCGACTTTCGCGGCGCGTTCGGGTCGCGCGGCGGGTTCAACGGCGAGTTTCGCGCCGGGGTGAACGGGTCGGGCGATCTGCGCGGCGTCGTGGCCCCGGCGGAGGGGGGCAGCGCGTTCCGCATCACCTCGGACAACGCGGGCGCGATCATGGCGGCGGCGGGCATCTTCGACAAGGGGCGCGGCGGCAGTCTGGACATGACCCTGACCCCGCGCGGGCCGGACGGGCATTACAACGGCCGCGCGACATTCACCCGGATGCGGATCCAGGGCGCACCCGCGCTGGCCGAACTTCTGGCCGCAATCTCGGTCGTCGGGCTTCTGGAGCAGATGGGCGGCGAGGGGCTGGCCTTCAACAACGGCGAAGTGCGGTTCATCCTGACGCCCGAGGCGGTGGAGATCACCCAAGGCTCGGCCGTCGGCGCGTCGCTTGGCATTTCCTTTGCCGGGCTGTACCAGACCGCCGGAGCAAAGCTGAACCTGCAAGGTACGGTGTCGCCGATCTATCTGGTGAATGGTGTGGGACAGATCTTTTCGCGCCCTGGCGAGGGGCTTTTCGGCTTCAACTACAAGGTTTCGGGCACGGCAGAGAACCCGGTCGTGTCGGTCAACCCCTTGTCGGTGTTCACCCCGGGCATGTTCCGCGAGATCTTCCGGTCGGCCCCCCCGAACCTGAAGGACGCCGGATGAAGCTGGCGGATTTCGATTTTGACCTGCCCGAAGGGCTGATCGCGACCCGGCCCGCGCGGCCCCGGACGTCCGCCCGGCTGCTCCTGACCGAGGGCGACCGGATCAGCGACCGGCGGGTGTCGGACCTGCTGGACATCCTGCGCCCCGGCGACCGGCTGATCCTGAACAACACCCGCGTGATCCCGGCGCGGCTTTTTGGCACGCGCCAGCGTGGCGAGGCCATCGCAAAGGTCGAAGTCACCCTGCTGGAGCCGCGCCCGGACGGCTGGCGCGCGCTGGCCAAACCCCTGCGCAAGGTGCAGGTGGGCGAGGTGATCCGCTTTTCCGAACGCTTGTTAGCTAACGTTCAGTCGAAAACCGAGACCGACCTTGTGCTGGCATTCGACCTGACCGGACCCGACTTTGACGCAGCCCTTGCCGAGGCCGGGGTGATGCCCTTGCC
>JAKQLM010000569.1 GCA_029567145.1 Pseudomonadota bacterium | reverse complement strand
CCAAGGACCTGGCCAAGATGTCGTCGAAATCTGCCGTCAAACTGCTGGCCCCGACGGAAGACGGCGGCCTCTTCCGCTGGGTTGCCGCCCTGACCGGATCGAAGAACGCGGTCAAGGGCCTGGGTTTCTTCCTTGGCGCGGCGCTTCTGGCACTGGCGGGGTTTCAGCCGGCGGTCTGGGGCATGGCGGGGGTGTTGGCGCTGATCCTGACAGCGGTCATCCTTTTCCTGCCCGCAGGCCTGCCAGGCCGGATCAAGCCTGACGAGGCCTGGGGCGGCTGGCGGTCAACGGACCCAAGGGTGAACCGGTTGTCGCTGGCCCGCCTGTTCCTGTTCGGCGCGCGCGATGTGTGGTTCGTGGTCGGCGTGCCGGTCTACTTCCAGTCGGTCCTATCCGATGGCACGCCCGATGGCCGGCGCGAGGCGTTCTTCCTGATCGGCGGGTTCCTTGCGCTTTGGATCATCGCCTATGGCGCGGTGCAGGCCTTTGCGCCCCGCCTACTGGGGGGACGGGGTCGGTCCGAAGGGGAAACCACCCGCAAGGCGATCCTTTGGGCGGGCTGTCTGGTGCCGATCCCCTTTCTGCTGGCGGGGTTGGTCTGGGCGGCGGGGGCACCATCGCCCGCGCTGACCGTCGCGCTGGTCGCGGGCCTGCTGGTCTTTGGCTTTGTCTTCGCGATCAACTCTTCGGTCCATTCCTATCTGATCCTGGCCTTCGGGTCGGCGGACCGGATCACCCGGGACGTGGGGTTCTACTACATGGCCAACGCGACGGGGCGGCTGGTCGGCACGCTGTTGTCCGGAGTCAGCTACCAGATCGGCGGCTTGCCCCTGTGCCTTGTGACCGCTGGGATCATGGCGCTGGCAAGCTGGCGGGTGGCGTCCGGTCTGGGCCGTAGCCAAAGCGTCACAAATCGCTGATACCGCCACAGGTGGTGCGACGTCAGCCTGCAGGACTTTCCGATGACAGCCGAACTGATCGAAGGCGCGCAGGTTGTGCTGGACGACCGGGTCACGGTCACCTCGGTGCGGATCGAGGCAGGCCGGATCAGCGGCATCGACGTCGCGCGGGACGGGGCGACCGTCGTTCCGGGCCAGGGTCGGCTGCTGGCTCCGGCCTTTGTCGATGTGCATGGCGATGCCTTTGAACGCCAGATCATGCCGCGTCCGGGCGTCACCATCCCGGTCGAGACCGCGCTTCTGGAAACCGACCGCCAGCTTGCCGCCAACGGAATCGCCACGGCCTATCACGCGCTGACCCTGTCCTGGGAGCCGGGCCTGCGCAGCGTCGACACCGGCTGGCAGGTGGTTCGCGCGCTGCAGTCGTTGAAGCCGCGCCTGACCGCCGAGAACCGCCTGCAACTGCGGTGGGAGACGTTTTGCCACACCGCTCAGCCCCTGATTGCGCATGTGATCGCCGAGCTGGACCCGCCCGCGCTGGCGTTCAACGACCATACCAGCACGATGCTGCTGCACCCCGATGTCCCGGTGCAAGATCGCCCCTTCGATCAGGTCAAGCCGTATCCCGTCACCCCCCTGGACACGCCACGGTTCCTGAAGAAGATGCAGGACCAGGCCCGCCGGGCGCAGCTGACGGTTGACGCATACATCGCCCGGTTGACCGAGGTCTGGGCCGACCGTCCGATGGTTCCGGCACAGATCGCCCGGATCGCCGCCCTGGCCCGCCAGCATGGCGTCCCGATGCTGAGCCATGACGACAGCCAGCCGGAAACCCGCGCCTATTATCGCGGGCTGGGGGCGCGCGGGACCGAGTTTCCAATGCACGAGCGGGTCTTCATCGCCGCGCGCGCGGCCGGGGATCACATCGTCCTTGGTGCCCCGAATGCGATGCGGGGCGGCAGTCACTTGGGCAGTCCGGGGGCGGCAGAGATGATCGCGCGCGGGCTGTGCGACATCCTGGCGTCGGACTATTTCTACCCGGCCATGCTGGGGGCCGTGGCCCGGCTTTCGGCGGATGGCGTGGCCCCGCTGCCGGTCCTGTGGGGCCTGGTCGCGGCCAACCCGGCGACTGCCATGGGCCTGACCGACCGGGGCCGCATCGCGCCGGGCCTGCGGGCCGACCTGGTCCTGCTGGACTGGCCCGAGGGCCATGCGCCCGCGCCGGTGCGGACCTGGGTGGCCGGACGCGGCGGATATTCGGCACTGGACGCCTAAGCGCGGGCCTGACCCGCCCGCAAGCTGTCATGCAAGCTTCACCTTGCGTTACCGGCACTGTCACACAGGCCCGTTAGCACCCCGTTCAAGCTTTACGGGGGTCGCGATGCTTGAAGTCAACGGCGTGACGCGGATGTTCGGCCAGAAGGCCGCAGTCGACAACGTCAGCTTCAGCGTGACCACCCCTGCCTTTGTCGGCATCATCGGGCGTTCAGGAGCGGGCAAGTCCACCTTCCTGCGCCTGATGAACCGGCTGATCGACGCCAGCTCGGGCGAGATCCTGGTCGATGGCCGCAACGTGCTGGCGCTGAAAGGGGCGGCGGCACGGACCTGGCAGTCATCCTGCGCGATGATCTTCCAGCAGTTCAACCTGGTGCCCCGGATGGACGTCGCGTCGAACGTCCTGCACGGCATCCTGAACCGCCGCACGACCGTGCAGACCATGTTCAACCTCTGGTCCCGCGCCGATATCCTGAAGGCGCTGGATATCCTGGACCGGCTGGGCATCGCCGAGCAGGCCACCAAACGGGCCGAGGCGCTGTCGGGTGGCCAGCAACAGCGCGTGGCGATTGCCCGGGCGCTGATGCAGGACCCCCGCATCATTCTGGCGGACGAACCCATTGCCAGCCTGGACCCGATGAACGCGCAGGTCGTGATGGACACGCTGCGCCGGATCAATCTGGAAGACCGCCGGATGGTCATCGCCAACCTGCACACGCTGGATACCGCGCGGCGCTATTGCGACCGGGTGATCGGGATGCGCGATGGCCGCATCGTGTTTGACGGCACGCCCGACCAGCTTTCGACCGGCGTCGCCCGCGACATCTATGGCGCGGACGACACCTTCAACGAGGCCGCGACCTCGACCTCGATCCCTGCCGACATCACCGCAGACCGCACCTACGCGGATCTGATGCTGTCGTAAGTCCGAACCACCAACCCCCCGTTTCCAGATCCACGGAGAAACCATGCAAAAGCTGCTGACTGCTACCGCACTTGTCTCGATGATGGCCACTTCGGCCTTCGCGCAAGAGATCACCGAATTCAACATCGGCATCCTTGGCGGCGAAAACGCCCAGGACCGCATGACCAACCTGGAATGCTTCCGCGCCGCCATCGAGGCCGACCTCGGCGTTCCGGTCAAGCTCTTCACCCCCGCCGACTATGACGGCGTGATCCAGGGCCTGCTGGGCGGTTCGCTTGACTACGCCTGGCTGGGTGCCTCGGCCTATGCCAAGATCTACCTGACCGACCCGAAAGCCGTCGAAGTCAAGCTGATCAAGCAGAACCTAGACGACTCGACCGGCTACTACTCGATCGGCTTCACCCGCAAGGACACCGGCATCACCTCGATGGACGATGCCAAGGGCAAGGTCTTCGCCTTCGCCGACCCGAACTCGACCTCGGGCTACCTTGTCCCCGGCGCGGAACTGACCGCCAAGTATGGCAAGCTGGAAGAGTACTTCGGCGAAGTCAAAATGTCGGGCGGCCATGAGCAGTCCATCGTCGGCGTCGCCAACGGTGACTTCGACGCAGGCGTCGCATGGGCTGACGGCCTGGGCAACTGGGAAGACGGCTACAACTCGGGCGCCTTCCGCAAGGCCGCCGACTCTGGCCTGGTCGACATGTCGAACCTCGTCGAAATCTGGCGCTCTGAAGTGATCCCCGAAGGCCCGATGGTCGTCCGCAAG
>JAKQLM010000501.1 GCA_029567145.1 Pseudomonadota bacterium | reverse complement strand
GATCATGGGGTTGTTCCTGGCGGGCTATGGCATCGCCCGGTTTGCCGTCGAATTCTTTCGCCAGCCTGATGCTCAGTTCGTCAGCGAAGGCAATCCCGTCGGCCTTGCGCTGAACTGGGCGGGCTATGGCCTGACGATGGGTCAGCTTCTGTCGCTGCCGATGATCGCGGCGGGCCTGTGGTTCCTGGCCTGCGCAAGGCTGCGATGACCCCGCTGGCGCACCTGCTGATCGAACGCATCCGCGAAGGCGGGCCGATCACCGTGGCCGACTACATGGCCGAATGTCTGCTGCACCCGGTCCACGGCTACTACACCACGCGCGACCCGTTCGGGGTGGCGGGGGATTTCACCACCGCGCCGGAAATCAGCCAGATGTTCGGCGAGCTTGTCGGTCTGGCCCTGGCGCAAGCCTGGCTGGATCAGGGCGCGCCGTCGCCCTTTGCCCTGGCCGAGCTGGGTCCGGGCCGGGGCACGCTGATGGCCGACATCCTGCGGGCAACGCGGGCTGTGCCGGGCTTTCACGCCGCTGCGCAGGTTGTGCTGGTCGAAGCCTCTCCCGTCCTGCGCCGGAAACAGGAAAATACGATCAGCCGGGGCCAAGACCTTGGCCTGCGCTGGATCGAGGTAGCGGGCGATCTGCCCGAATTGCCCCTGTTCCTGGTGGCGAACGAATTCTTTGATGCCCTTCCCATCCACCAGTTTCAGTTTCAGAACGGGCACTGGCATGAGCGGCTGGTTGGGCTGACGGATGGCCAGCTTGCCTTTGGCCTGGCCGAACGCGGGTATCCTACGGTCGGCCTGCTTGCGGACCGCCAGCACGAGGAGGGGCTGGTGATCGAAGAGGGGCGGATCGGGCGCTTCGTGATGCGGCAGGTGCATCACCGGCTGCATCACCACGGCGGCCTTGCGCTGGTCATCGACTACGGGGGATGGATGTCGCGGGGCGATACCTTGCAGGCCCTGCGCGCCCATGCCTTCGATGACCCACTTGCCCATCCCGGCGAGGCTGACCTGACCGCCCATGTCGACTTTGAACCGCTGGCGCAGCTTCAGACGCATTTCTACACGACGCAAGGCGCTTTCTTGCAGCGCCTGGGCATCGACGCCCGCGCCCAGCATTTGGCCCGCAACCTGACTGGCGCGGCGCTGGAAAGCCATCTGGCCGCGCATCGGCGCTTGACCCATCCGGAAGAAATGGGTTCGTTGTTCAAGGTGCTGGCCGTGACCCGCGCCGATGCCCCGCCACCCCCCGGATTTGCCCCCTGATGCCAACGACGCTGGAAATCATCACCTCGGACGCGCTGTCCACCCGGCACGGGTTCTTCACCCGCAAGGGTGGGGCGTCCTCGGGCATCTTTTCGGGGCTGAACTGCGGCACCGGATCGACCGACCAGGCCGAGATCGTCGCGATCAACCGCGCCCGCGTGGCCGAGGCGATGGGCGTAGCCCCGCAGGCGCTGGTCACCGTGAACCAGGTCCACTCGGCAAAGGTGATTCCCGTCATCGGCCCCCTTGGCGACAGGCCGCAGGCGGACGGGCTGGTGACCGCGACCAAGGGCGTTCTTCTGGCCGTGCTGACGGCGGACTGCCAGCCCGTCCTGTTCCATGATTCCGCCGCAGGCGTTATCGGGGCGACCCATGCCGGATGGCGCGGATCGGTCGATGGCGTGCTGGAAGCGACCCTGGATGCGATGGAGGCATTGGGGGCACGACGGTCGGCAATCCAGGCCGTGATTGGCCCGTCGATCAGCCAGGCCGCCTATGAGGTCGGTCCCGAGTTCTTTGACCGCTTCCGCGACGAAGACCCGGACAGCGCACGCTTTTTCGCCAACGGGCAGGGCGACCGGCTGCTTTTTGATCTGCCGGGTTACGGGCTTTACCGGCTTCGGGCTGCCGGGGTGGGTCATGCCGAATGGACCGGGCATTGCACCTATCGCGACGCCGCGCGGTTCTATTCCTTTCGCCGCACCACACATGCGGGCGAGGCGGATTACGGGCGCCTCATCTCGACAATAAGGCTATAAGACGGCGAAAAGCGGCATGAAAATGCTCCGATTGCAGCACGGTTCTTCCCCAACCCTGCCGCAATCTAAGGTCAACCCTTTCCCTGTCAGGTTGTA
>JAKQLM010000500.1 GCA_029567145.1 Pseudomonadota bacterium | reverse complement strand
CGGGGCTTCCACCAGCATCAGCCGGGTCCGGCCGGGCGCGCGCATCGCGGCCAGATAGGCCTCGCCGCCCTGGATCAGGGTCTCGATGGCCGACAGCCCGCCGAACTCGGCATCCTCGATCAGTGCGGCAATCGCCTGGCGCTCGCCCTCGACCACGGCGGTGAAGAGGGCGGCCTTGTCCGAGAAATGGTGATACAGCGCCCCGCGCGTCACCCCGGCCGAGGCGACGATTTCGGGCGTGCTGGTCCCGGCATAGCCCTGCCGGACGAACAGCGCGCGGCCCGAGCGCAACAGCACCGCCCGCATGCTGTCGCTGCGGTCCTTTTGCGTGCGGCGAAGCGTTTCCAGCATACATGCATCCTGCAGGTAAGTTACAGGCAGACTGTATCAATCTGCGAAACACTGGGAAAGCCCTGATTTTCTGCGGCTGGACGGCATGTTCGACTTGCGCATAATCCCAGCAATCCAACCCGGCGAGAGTCCATGACCGAATCCAGATACTTCCGCGACTATCCTGCAAAGACGGGCGAGCGGACGCTTTACAAGATGGAACACTACCTTGGGATCTACGATGATCTCTTGCGCAACTGGCACGGTCGCGATGTTTCGTTTCTGGAAATCGGCGTCTACAAGGGCGGCTCGATCCCGATGTGGCAGGGCTTCTTTGGGCCGGGCTCTCGGTTGACGTTCCTGGATATCGACCCGGCCTGCAGGGCGCTGGCCCTGCCCGGAACCCAGGTGGACATCGGCGACCAATCCGACCCGGCGTTTCTGGACCGGATCGGGGCCAGCCACGGACCGTTCGATCTGATCGTCGACGATGGCGGCCACAAGATGCACCAGCAGATCACCAGCTTTCGCTACCTCTGGCCCCGGCTGAACGACTGCGGCCTTTATATCGTCGAGGATACCCACACCAGCTATTGGCCCGGCTTCGGTGGCGGCTTTCGCGAGCCTGCCAGTTTCATCGAATTCGCCAAGGACCTGATCGACCAGATGCACTCCTGGTACACCGAGGATGACGCGGGCTTTCCCCTGCACCCGATGGCGCGCGAGATCGGTGGCATCCGGTTTCACGACAGCATGGTCGTGATCGAAAAGCGGCTGAAAGAGCCTCCGGTGTCGATCACGGCGCAGGGCGGGGTGACACAGCGGTCGCGGCGGATGCTGGAAATCCGGGGGCGGCGGTCGATCTTCTGAACCTTGCATCGCAGGGCCTTCGCCGCTAGCAGAGAGGCCGACTTGCAGGAGACGGATGATGGACGGGATCGACACGCTGAAGGCCAGGTATCTTGCCGCCGTGGCCAGTGCGGCGGATGAGGCCGGGCTGGAAGAGGTGCGTGTCGCGGCCCTGGGCAAGAGGGGCGAGATTTCGGCGCTGATGGCCGGTCTGGGCAAGATGGACCCCGATCAGCGCAAGGCGGCGGGGGCGGGCCTGAACGCCCTGAAGGACGAGATCGACGCGGCCCTGCGGGCGCGCAAGGTGGCGCTGGGCGATGCGGCGCTGGACGAGCGGCTGAAATCGGAATGGCTGGACGTGACCCTGCCGGGCCGCCCGCGCCCGCGCGGGACGATCCACCCGGTGTCGCAGGTGATGGAAGAGCTGACGGCGATCTTTGCCGACATGGGGTTTTCCGTGGCCGAAGGGCCGCAGGTCGAAAGCGACTGGTACAACTTTGACGCGCTGAACATCCCGCCGGAACACCCCGCGCGGCAAGAGCATGACACGTTCTTCATGGCGCGCGCCGAGGGCGACAATCGCCCGCCGCATGTGCTGCGGACCCATACCAGCCCGGTGCAGATCCGGGCGCTGATGGAACATGGCGCGCCGATCCGGGTGATCGCTCCGGGCCGGGTCTACCGGATGGACATGGACCAGACGCACACGCCGATGTTCCACCAGGTCGAAGGTCTGGCGATTGACCGGGCGATCAGCATGGCGAACCTGAAATGGACGCTGGAGGAATTCTGCCGGGCGTTCTTTGAGGTGGACAAGGTCGAACTGCGGTTCCGCGCGTCGCATTTCCCCTTTACCGAGCCTTCGGCCGAGGTCGACATCCGTTATTCCAACGTTGGCGGCCAGTTGAAGATCGGCGAAGGCGACAAGTGGATGGAGATTCTGGGCTCGGGCATGGTGCATCCCAAGGTGCTGGCGGCGGCGGGGGTGGACCCGACCCAATGGCAGGGCTTTGCCTTCGGCATGGGCATCGACCGGATCGCGATGCTGAAATACGGCATCCCCGACCTGCGCGCCTTCTTCGAGGCCGACCTGCGCTGGCTGCGGCACTATGGGTTCAGCGCGCTGGACGTGCCGGACCTGGCGGGTGGGCTTTCGGCGTAAGGGGCGCGCGGCGATGGATGACGAAGACACCGCCGCCCGCAAGCACACCGCCGCGAACGACCCGGCCTTTCC